>CAZHHT010000269.1:0-1568 GCA_964532455.1 uncultured Anaerolineales bacterium | reverse complement strand
TCCTGGTCCTCCCTCATGCGGAATACGCCAGGGTTAGCCTGAATATTCCCGATCACCTCCTTAAATCTTTCTGACCGGTAGAAAGCTGAATCAGGATTGCTTACAAAATACGTGATCAATGAGCTCTTTTTCAATATTATTTTTTCAACACCGATACGCTGCGCCAGCCATCGAAGCTGAACCACCTTTAATAAATCACCGGAAGAGGAGGGTAAGGGACCGAACCGGTCTGTGAGCATATTTCTGAACTCTTCAAGGGCTTTATCATCCTTTATGGCGTCAAGCTTCCGGTAGAGTTCTACCCTTTCGCTGATGTTGGAAACATAGCTGTCGGGGAAGAGTAACTCAAGATCAGTATCTATATGACAATCAGAGAGAAACACCTTCTCTCCAGGCACTGGCTCCCCGGAATCCCTGTAAAGATCACTAAATTCTGTTTCCTTCAGCTCCAAAATGGCTTCATTGAGGATCCTGTTGTAGGTATCAAATCCGATATCGGCAATGAAACCGCTCTGTTCTGCACCCAGCAGGTTGCCGGCGCCACGGATATCCAGGTCCTGAAGGGCGATGTTAAATCCGCTGCCCAGGGCTGAAAACTCTTCTACAGCTTTAAGCCTTCTTCTGGCTTCCTGGGACAGAATAGTTTCGGGAGGGGCAAAAATATAGCAGAAGGCCTTCTTATTGGATCGGCCTACCCGCCCCCTCAGCTGGTGAAGATCGCTTAATCCGAAGGCCTGTCCATTGTTAATAATTATTGTGTTGGCATTGGGAATGTCGAGTCCCGATTCAACAATGGCAGTTGCTATAAGCACATCATAATCACCCTGAATGAAATCGAGCATCGCAGATTCCAGTTTCTTTCCCTCCATTTGTCCGTGGGCAACAACGGACCTGACCCCCGGAAGCAACCTGTCAATCATGTTCTTGATTTCCAGGATGGTCTGAATCCTGTTGTGGATAAAAAAGACCTGTCCGCCCCGGCTCACCTCATATTCGATGGCTTCCCGGATAATATCTTCATTAAACGTGTGAATTTCAGTGATAATGGGATGGCGATTTGGTGGGGGTGTATTGATGATGGAGAGGTCACGGGAACCCATCAGGGAAAACTGCAGTGTTCTTGGGATCGGAGTGGCTGTCAGGGTAAGGGTATCCACATTCAGTTTCAGCTGTTTCAGCTTTTCCTTTACGCTGACTCCGAATTTCTGTTCTTCGTCAATGATAAGTAATCCCAGGTCCTGGAACTCAACCTCCTTACTCACAAGCTTATGGGTGCCAATAATAATATCAATACCGCCCTCCCTCAGTTTTGTTGTGATCTTTTTCTGGTCAGCGTTACTCCTGAATCGGCTCAGGTAATCCACAGTGCAGGGAAAATCCTTTAATCTGTCCCTGAATGTATTGTAATGCTGGAAGGCAAGAATGGTAGTGGGAACAAGTACAGCCACCTGTTTACTGTCAGTGACCGCCTTAAAGGCTGCCCTGACTGCCACTTCGGTCTTTCCAAATCCCACATCCCCGCATACCAGCCGGTCCATGGGAAAACCGGCTTCCATGCCCGCCTTCAC
>CAZHHT010000268.1:0-1621 GCA_964532455.1 uncultured Anaerolineales bacterium | reverse complement strand
TTAGTTGCTTATTCTTCAGTCAGCCACCTTGGATTTGTCATGTTGGGATTGTTTGCCCTCAACCAGCAGGGAATTCAAGGCGGTATCCTGCAAATGATTAACCACGGTATCAGCACTGGCGCTTTGTTCCTCCTGGTAGGTATGATTTACGAGCGGCGCCATACCCGTGAGATGGACGACTTTGGCGGATTGTGGAAAGTGCTGCCGATTTTTGGGGCGATGACTCTGGTGGTAACCCTTTCCTCCATGGGACTGCCCGGGCTGAACGGGTTTGCCGGTGAATTCCCCATTCTGCTGGGGGCCTTTGGTTCGGAGGCGATCGGATCTCCCTGGTATGCCGGCTTTGCAGCGCTGGGGGTCATCCTGGCAGCTGTGTATTTACTGTATATGTTCCAGAAATTATTCCTTGGTCCGCTCGATAAAGAGGAAAACAAAGGGTTAAAGGACCTCACGGTGAGGGAAATAATTATCATCGTTCCTCTGGTAATCTTGATCTTCTGGATCGGGCTTTACCCCAAGCCATTTTTCACGCTGATGGCGCCTGCGGTTGAAAAGCTGCTCACTCTTATTGAAGGGGCATCGCTGGCGATGTATTAAACCCTCAGGGTAAAACCTATGACAATGATAGATTTTTACGCTATTCTCCCCTTAATAATCCTGGTTGCCTGGGCCAGCGCGCTCCTGCTTCTGGATCTCTTTTTCACCCGGAAAGTAGAAGGGTTAACCGCGATCCTCGCTGCGCTGGGATTGCTGATAACGTTAGTGCTATCAGCTCTGAACCTGGGTGCTGGATCAACTGCGTTTAACGGGATGATTAA
Organism: uncultured Anaerolineales bacterium; assembly: GCA_964532455.1. Classification (GTDB taxonomy): domain Bacteria; phylum Chloroflexota; class Anaerolineae; order Anaerolineales; family UBA11858; genus B10-G9. The sequence goes on along the minus strand of CAZHHT010000268.1, from coordinate 803 downwards.
AGCCGATGGTTTTTCCAGTTATCTGCAGATCCTGTTTGCCGGGAGCGGAATAGTCGGAATAGCCCTGGCATATAGCTATCTGAAAAGAATGGGTATTAACCGGGGTGAATATTATCCCTTGCTGCTGTACTCAATCAGCGGGATGTTATTAATGGCTCAGGCTGCTGATTTAATCGTAGTCTTTCTGGCCCTGGAACTGCTGTCCATTCCCCTCTATGTTCTGGCAGGATTTGCCCGACCGAATCCAGCCTCCGAAGAAGCGGCTCTGAAATACTTTTTATTAGGTGCATTTGCGGGAGGTTTTGTGGTTTATGGGGTGGCGCTGAGTTTCGGCGCGACCGGTACAACCTCTTTGGCTGGCATTGTTGCAGCTGTGGATTCTGGGTCAGCGAATATGCCATTGCTGCTGGTTGGCGCGGGTTTGATCCTGATCGGCCTGGGATTTAAAGTAGCGCTGGTCCCCTTCCATATGTGGACTCCGGATGTGTATCACGGCGCTCCCACACCGCTGACTGCCTTTATGGCTGTAGGTGCCAAAGCGGCTGGATTTGCGGCCCTGCTGCGAATTTTCCTAGCAGCGCTTCCTGTCCTGGCAGGAGATTTTGTCCCGGTATTTTGGATTTTATCTGCCCTGACCATGTTTGCTGGAAACCTGATCGCCATCGTGCAGGACAATATCAAACGAATGCTGGCATATTCCAGCATTGCACACGCGGGTTACATCATGATGGCGGTGGTTGTCTTCGGTCTGGTTCTTGTCAGCAGGGATGCTGTTGCTTCCTGCTTGTTTTAACTGCTGGCCT
>CAZHHT010000267.1:995-1629 GCA_964532455.1 uncultured Anaerolineales bacterium | reverse complement strand
CCAACCTGCTGATTCGAAGTCAGACGCTCTATCCATTGAGCTACGGGTGCGTGTGCGAAACTATTATACACCAGGTTAATTTATCGTCAATTCAAGGCACTGAAAATTCATTTTATTGATTTAAGGCTGAATTTTTCAAGATGGGCATTTTCTGGCGGCTGATTCTCGGTGCAATTTTGGTGCAACTGGGTGCAAATCACTCGGGTTTTTCGGTGCAATTCGTTGCACCCGCCCCTTGTGGTGCAATCAAATCAGACGCCCGTGGTGCAGTAAAATCAGCCGGCAGGGAGACTGGTGTAGTGATCTCGTCCATTACAGCCGCGGCTTTTTCCTGCATGCCAGGAACCATGTGGGCATAGGTGTCCAGTGTGGTGCTGGCCTTGCTGTGGCCCAGCCGGCGGGAGACGGTCAACAGATCAATCCTGTTGGCCAGCATGTGGGTAGCGGCGGTGTGGCGCAGATCGTGAAAGCGCATGTCCGGTAAGCCGGCTATAGCAAGGATCTGCTTAAAAGCCTTCTGGACCTGCCTGGGGCAGTAGGGAGCGCCGCTGTCCTGCGTGAACACCAAGTCCACCAGAGGTCTATGTCCACTGAGCCTGGATCGCGGCAGAGACGCCTCTGGGACTGAGCTTTG
>CAZHHT010000267.1:0-985 GCA_964532455.1 uncultured Anaerolineales bacterium | reverse complement strand
ACGATCCCAGCTGGATTGTGCGCCGGCCGGCCTGGGTTTTGGGTGGTGTGAGTACCAGCCCCTCACCCGAGATCCGTTTCAGCTGGCGGTTGATGGTCAGTGTGCCTTTGTCCCAGTCCAGGTCATCCCAGCTGATTCCCTGCAGCTCACCCAGCCGCATGCCGGTGGTGATGGCCAGCTGGTAGAGTGGGAGGAATTCGGGCTGCTCTTCCTGGGCTGCAATCAGCAGGATCTGGATTTGATTCTCATCCAGTACCCGCTTTTCCTTGGGACTGGGTTTGGGCGGGACCACCACATTGGTGGGATTCCTGGTCAGCAAACCCAGATTGACCGCGTGGTTCAGAGAGCCCCGCAGGACTGCGTGAACCAGTTGGACTGTGCGAGGGCTGAGGCCGTTCGCGGTGTGCTTGTTGTAGAGCAGCTGGATTTGATCCGGACGGATCTTCAGAAGTTTCTTGCTCCCCAACTGGGGGATGATGTAGTCGCGGGAGATCTGGCGGTACTGCCGATCCGTGCTGGGACGAACGATGGTGGATTTCATTATTAACCATTCATTCAGGAAATCCTCAAGGGTGGTATTAGCGCCCTTATAAGTTAGACCATCATCGATCAGCAAGCTCATCTTGCGGATCCAATCCAGGCATTCTTTATGGGTCTCACCTGAGCAGCTCAGGCGGTGACCGTTCAGACTGATCTGAGCCCGGTAGGTGCCGTCGGGCCGCTGGTAGATTGTGCCTTCGTTTTTTCCTCGTTTTTTTGCCATTTCTAGACTCCTTTTCTAAGTCTGGAATGGCGACTCGATTTCATACCTGAGGTTGTTAAGGTGCTGACCTTATTATACCTCAGAGAAATATTCCAGGTTGGCATGGGTTTAGATGCTGGATTCAGTTTGCAGGTTGTTTTCTATAAACGAGATCAGATCTTCTGAACGAACTCGAACGGCATAACCAATCTGAACAGAAGGAAGTTTTTTCTGCTTGATCAG
>CAZHHT010000266.1:0-1632 GCA_964532455.1 uncultured Anaerolineales bacterium | reverse complement strand
TCAGGTTGGGTCGCCACGTCGACCCTTGACAAATTAGGCCTTCTCATGGAAGTAATCAGTATGGTTGGAGACTGACTATTGAATACTGAAAACTGATTACCGCCTTTTATCTAATTACTCTTTCCCACTTACTGATATTTATCCCGCCCGACCGTTGGCAGACTCCCACGATTGTTCTCATTTTCCAGCCTTCGGGCACCTGCCCGGTTTTCTTCTTCCTTATTGGAGATAGCAGATCCTCGACTATCTTTTCATTATCCGCAGGAAATACTTTTTGGGAAACCGGTTTTCCTGTAAAGGTAATACTCATCACCAACTGGAAAAAATCCAAATCCGGGAGTACTGATCCTTGCCACAAAAACCTTATTAAACGGATAAAAAAAGTTAACAGTGCCTATTGGTTTTGTTAGGTGTAAGTAAATACACCTGACGAAGAATGGTTAGGCGTTATAATTAACAATAGATAATGACCCCAATGGTGGGTATTTTCAATTTATCATGGTCGGCCCTTTATATTCCAGGCATTGATCAAAAAATATGCCTGCCAGACAGGGTTTAATAAAGAGCGTGTTAGAATAATCGTAGCTTGATTGACAAAGGATCAGGTTGAATAATGAGGAGTATCACCTGGTGACCCAGTATTCGATTCTAATTGCAGACGATGATCCAAATACTTTGCAGCTGCTGACTGGTTTGTTAAAAAACAACGAGTTCCAGGTTACAGCTACCTCATCAGGGACTGAAGCCCTCAAAATCTATGAGCAAGAGAACCCCGATATTGTGCTGGCAGACCTGGCGATGCCTGAGATGAATGGTATGCAGCTTCTGGGGGAAATAAAAAAATATGATCCCCTGGCGAAAGTAGTGATTATTACTGCTTATAGTGACAAGGATACTGTTGCCCAGGCTTTCAGGTTGGGCGCCTTGGAGTTTCTGGAAAAACCACTTGATCCGCAATCTTTAGTCTCAAAATTAATGGATTTGCTGGCACAAGAGGATCGAGCCCTGGAAGGGAATTTACAGATGATGAGTCTGGCCAGCATTATCCAGATAAATTGTGAAGAACGAAATCAAGCTCAACTCATTCTTAATCACCAGGGAATGGTAGGGTCCATCTTTTTTAAAGATGGAGAGATGATCCACGGTGAAGCTGGAGACTTGTCCGGGGATGATGCGATCTATTCATTACTAAGCTGGAATAAGGGTTCATTTCGGTTGAAGATGGATGCAGAACCGGCGAAACGGACAATTCATAAAGGTTGGTCCGCCCTGCTGTTGGAAGGAATGAGACGTATTGACGAATCCACAGCTGGATGGAGTGCGGAATGGGAAGAGGAAGATGACGAGGACAAGGATGAGGATCAACAAGCAGAGGAAACTGGCAATCAAGTTCAGAAAAGGATAGTTAAAGCCTTGAGCAGCACCCGTGATGTTCAGAGTGCCCTGATCTGCTCTCTGGACGGCACAGTAATTGCCCAGGATAAAAGTGAAGATGCTGAAGCAGAGGCAGCTCTGGGAGAATTTGTCCAAACCAAAGCAGAGCTCATCAGTGGATTCATGGAAGCTGGATTGATGGAACGAGTCGTATTATCAGGATCCGATAAGCAGATTTTGATGCACTCCCAGGGTGAT
>CAZHHT010000265.1:0-1649 GCA_964532455.1 uncultured Anaerolineales bacterium | reverse complement strand
ATTTGACCAAATAAAAGACGGGATTATCATCTATCACGACGATGATATTGATCTGCCTGAGACCGAGCTTAATGATTCAATAAGTTTCACCACGCCAAAGGAACGTCTGCTTAGGGGATTTACCGATACTAACAGCGATTTCAACCTGCGGTACAGGGCTCTGGATTTTCAGTATAGGATTCGCCAGTCTCCTGTACGCGGATTCATAGGCGGGCGCATAAATCTGATTCAGCATCAGTTATATGTGGCTAATAAGATAACCTCCAGACACGTACCACGCGCCCTTTTATCCGACGAGACAGGCCTGGGCAAAACCATAGAGGCATGCCTGGTATTACACCGCCTTCTCATTAGCGAAAGAATAGACCGCGTCCTGATACTTGTTCCCCATTCCCTGGTTCATCAATGGTTTATTGAATTATTAAAACGGTTTAACATAGTTGTCAAGATATTGGACCGGGATTTAAAAAATTCAATGGAATCTTCGGATTCTCACGCGAATCCATTCCTGGAAGATCAGCTATGCATCAGCAGCATAGATTTTTTAACATACGATGTGGAATGGAGAAACCTGGCAGTCGAAGCCGGCTGGGATATGGTAATTATTGACGAAGCTCATCATCTGCTTGAAAACAGTCCGGAATACCAACTTGCAAAGGATCTAAGCGTGATATCAGCCGGATTATTGCTCCTGACCGCAACCCCTGAGAAGTTTGGACGCCGCAGCCATTTTTCCCGTTTGCATCTACTTGACCCTGAAAGATATTTTGATTTCGATCTTTTCGAAAAAGAGGAGAATGAGTACTTCAAAATTACCAGAATAATTAACAGGCTTCTGGAAAAAGAAAGCCTTAATACGGAAGAGATAAAGATTCTTTCTTCCACATTCCCCGGTCATTTTTCCTGCGCGAATATAAATCCGGAGTACATGGATATCCCCTATGAATTAATTGAAAACTTGCTTGACAGGTTCGGCACAGGGCGGGCAGTATACAGGAATACAAGGGCGGTAATTACAGGCTTCCCTGAACGGATAGCTTGCTTAATCCCTCTGGAAACCAGCGACGACAACATGAACAGCGAGGCTACTGAATTTAAATCGGATTCTATAGAAAACGATAAACTAACATTTGACTACAAAAATGATCCAAGGATTGCCTGGCTCGCGTCTTTTGTCCAAAAGCATAAGGATAAAAAAGTCCTCCTGATCTGCCGTACCCTGGAAAAAGTTATCGCAATAGAAGAAGCCCTGAAAAAGCTGATCAAAGTTGACATTGCTCTTTTCCATGAAAATCTGTCTCTGCTTCAGAGGGATCAGAATGCCGCAAGATTCGCTAATGAGGGCGGCGCCAGGATTCTAATTTGTTCTGAAATCGGAAGCGAAGGCCGCAATTTCCAATTTTCACATGACCTTGTTTTATTTGACCTGCCGCTCGACCCGGAGCTTCTGGAGCAACGCATCGGCAGGCTTGACCGCATTGGTCAGGAAGAAACAATCAATATTCATATACCATTTCCAGTCGGCAGTGAGTACGAAATACTCGCCCGCTGGTATCATTACGGCCTGAATGCTTTTGAACATAATGTTCCAGGCGCACACCTCGTATATCAGAATATGAGTAGCCGCATCAGAGAACTCGCATCAGGGA
>CAZHHT010000264.1:0-1711 GCA_964532455.1 uncultured Anaerolineales bacterium | reverse complement strand
TGCATATTCCGGCGAAAGAATCCACTGATTCCGAAAATAGTCGTCCACTCCGAAGAGTAAACAAGACTGGTCAAATGATTATACATTATGTGGACGACATGGCGCTCTCAGCGCGCAGTTTTCTTTGTGATTCGCCCTGCATTTCAATGCGGTGAGCGTTGTGCACAAGACGATCAAGGATAGCATCCGCCAGGGTGGGATCAGGAAGGCGGGCATGCCAGGTGCTGACCGGAAATTGGGTGGCCAGCATGATAGACCGGAGCCCATAACGATCATCAAGGATATCCAGCAAAGTTTGGGTTTCAGCCAAAGAAGGGGGATCCCTCAACCAGTCATCCAGGATCAGCAAGCGCGTTTTGGATAACGATTTGAGGAAGCGGGGATACTCACCCTCAAGCTGAGCGGTTTTGACCGCCTGGAAAAAGCGCGGCAGTCGGAAGTAACGCACGATCAAATCGTGCTGACAAGCCGCCCGGCCCAAAGCACAAGACAGGAACGTCTTTCCCGCCCCTGTAGGACCAAGAATAATCAGGTTAAGGCCTTTGGTGATCCAGGTAGTTTGAGCCAGCTGAAGTACCTGGGAACGCTGCAGCCCTCGTTGGGCGGAGAAATCCAGATCCTGCATCCAGGCAGACTGCTGGAAACGAGACTGTTGGATGCGCCGCTGAATACGGTTGTGCTCTCTTTTGGTGCATTCCTGGTCCAAAAGAAGGGTCAGCCGTTCCTCAAACGGCAGCTCATCATAGTGGGGAGAGGAGAGCTGCTCTTCCAGGGCCTGCCGGAACGCAGGCAGGCGCAGCATAGTCAACTGATCGAGTAAAATTTGGCGAGAAGACATAAAAATAAACCTCCTGTATTTAAGAATAATAAGTATTGCCACGGACATGCTCGTGGGATGCAGTTTGACGCTGTAAGCCCGCCTTGAGCATGGCCGTTGTTTTTGTTGTCAGCAGATGCTTGACCGCCCGGTAGCTGTACACTCCAACCTCATGTGCCTGCTGGCATGCTTCCTCCAAACTATCCGGGCTGTATCGTTTGGCAAACTGGAGGATCCCCAGACAGGCCCGATAGGCTTGCTGAGGATGCTGGCGGGAAACCAGCACCCTGGATACCACCTCTTCAGTATGAGGGCCAATCTGCCGGGCCCACTTGCAGAACCGCTCGGGAGTCCATTCCAGATACCAGCGGTGATTGGACGGCAGGTGGCTTTTGTCGGTGCTGTATCCGTACCGGTCATACCGCGCGTGATGGGCAATGCGCCTGTTTTCATGATAGATGGTCACCAGGTTTTCAGTGGCCCGGATCAGTACTTTGTGTTGGATATACTGGTGCGGAACACTGTAGTGGTGCTTTTTGAAGGTGACATGGTAATCAATATGCACTTTGGCTGTCTTGACCTCAAGATATTCAAAAGGATGCTCCGGTAGTGGATGCAGGGCCTGTTTTTCCAGCTTGAGAAACAATTCACGCCGGGAAAGATCCCTGTTTGAAAACTGACGATTGTTGAGCCAGGTACGCTGTTTGCGGATGGCCTGGTTGAGCTCATAAAGGCTGAAAAACTGCTGGTTGCGCAGCGCGGCTAAAATCCAGCGCTCTGCCTGCAGAACCGCATTCTCTACCAGGGCTTTGTCCTTTGGTTTGCGAACCCTGGTGGGAATCACGGCCGCTCCGTAGTGGACAGCCATTTCGTGGTAGGTTGGATTGAGATCGG
>CAZHHT010000263.1:0-1712 GCA_964532455.1 uncultured Anaerolineales bacterium | reverse complement strand
TGGATACTCTCAGTTTAGCAGATAAGGGGGAACGCTTTCATCCTATCACTACCATTATACAGAATTAACTTCACGAAAATAAGTTGCCGAAGGATAAATACTATCCTTTAATCTTACAAATTGTCAGATAAAAACTTATTCATTTATCCCGCACCTGAAAGATAATTAACCATTAGGGATCCATTGAAGTGGGAAGAAAACCATGTGTGAGTTGCTAGGTCTCAATTTCAACAAACCCGTTCGTCCCTCAATGTCTTTCAGGGATTTTAGTCACCATGGTGAACAAAATCCACACGGATGGGGAATAGCCAGGTATGATGGAAAAGCCTGTCAAGTATTTAAGGAGCCAATTAAAGCTCAGGGCAGCAAGCTAGCTGCATTCATTCGCGATTACGAATCTTTCGTAAGTAAGATTTTCATAAGTCATGTGAGGAAGGCCAGCCAAGGTAACCATACACTTCAAAACACTCATCCGTTTTTACGGGCTTTTCGATCTTGTGATGTAGTACTTGCTCACAACGGCACATTGAAACTGCCATTAAAGAGTTCTGAATTGAAATTCCTCCCAGTGGGTGAAACCGACTCTGAGTATCTTTTTTGTGCATTGCTCACCAAGTTGTCCGAGGAGAGCATTCACTTTATTGATTTTCAGAAAATTGAGGATGTTCTGCGAGAGTTTAACGAATATGGCACCATGAACTTGATATTCTCCGAAGGTGAGCACCTTTACAGCTATAAAGACCAGGATGGCCATAATGGACTCTGCATGACTGAAAGAACATCACCATTTGAAAAATTATCACTGCGTGATGAGGATTGGGATATTGACTTAACTGAGTATAAGCATCCAGATCAGAGAGGCTTTGTAATAGCTTCTCACCCGTTGACAAAGAATGAACATTGGACCGATTTGATACCAGGCTCATTAGTTGTTTTCAAAGATGGTCGGTGTATATATGGCACCTACCGATGAATAGCAGTGTCAAGGGTAAATAAGGAAATTCGCTGAAAAGACCAGAAAAACAGAAATCCAGGAGCTCTCTCCTGCAGGAACGAAGCAGGTTTGAGCTCTTTTTTATTGTGCAGTTTAAAGACTCCACGCCTGCCAGCACCATCGGCCAGCAAGCAGGCTCAATCCCTATTTAGAAAAGGGGAATTGCTATCTTGGTGGCGCCAGCTCGGGTTTCAGTGCCAGGATCTCCTCAGTTGGGGCAATCCTGCGGGGAGCCCCGCCCCTCACGATGCGCTCCAAATCTTGACCCACTCCCAGGCGCAGCAGGCCATATTTAGCGAACTGCTGGGGAGTCATGCCCTTCCGTGAGCTTTCATCCATCGCCCAAGCCCAGATCAACATCTTGTAGGCCAAGTCTTCCTCATCAAAGTGTCGGTAGGGTTCCCGTTTAGAGAGAATATGCCAGATCGAGACCAGCATCCTTCTCGCGACAGCCACAATGGCCTGGTTGCGGTGCATTCTCTTCTCCAGCTGCTTGAACTGGGCTTTCCAGTATGGGTTGAAACGAACTGCCACCCAGGCAGCTTCCACCAGGGCCCAGCGCAGCTCTTTTCGTCCCTCTTTCGTGATCGGTTTGCTCCGGTTAGTTTCCCCGCTGGCGTGGACTCCGGGGGAAAGACCAGCGTAGCTGACCAGCTTCTTGGCATGGGAAAACCGGGTGATGTCCCCAATGGCGGAGAGCACTGCCATTGAAAGGATC
>CAZHHT010000262.1:0-1717 GCA_964532455.1 uncultured Anaerolineales bacterium | reverse complement strand
TGCCCCTTTCCTGCAGGAAAGGGGAATCTGTTCCTTTAATTCTTGCTCCCTTACATTCTCCCCCTCTCCCGGTCACCTAGTCACCACGTCACCAGTATTCCCCTCGACCAGTTCCTGATAGAGTTCAAGATACTTTTTTGCCGATCTCTCCCAGGAGAAATCCTTTTTCATCCCCCGACGCTGCAGCCCCTGCCAGCGTCTGTGATCCTGATATATTTGCAGAGCCCTGCGGATGGCATCTGCCAGCTGGTTAGAGGAGGCTTCTTCAAAGAGGAAGCCGGTGCTATGTTCCTTTGTTCCCTGGTGATAATCTATGATAGTGTCTTTTAAACCACCGGTGGCGCGAGCCAGCGGGACACAGCCGTAGCGCATCCCGATCATTTGAGTTAAACCGCAGGGTTCATAGCGGGAGGGAATCAGGATCAGATCGCTTCCGCTATATATCCTGCGAGCCAACCCGCCATCATATCGCAGTACCGAGCGCACCTGTGGAAGATCTTCTTCTAACTGTTGAGCAGATTTCTCCAGGGAAGGATCACCGGTACCGAGAATCACGGCCTGCCAGTCCAGGTCTTTGATCATCCGCAGAGCATCAGGGACCAGGTCAACACCTTTCTGGTAATCCAGGCGGTTGATCATCGCTAGCAGGGGTTTTCCTGGATCTGGTTCAAGGTTTAATTCAGTCAGAAGCTGTCCTTTATTTTCTTTCCGTTTAGAAAAATTGGACAGCGTGTAGTTAGCGGCGATGTGGGAGTCAGTTTCCGGATCCCAGGATTGGGTATCGAGACCATTTAATATCCCGCTGATGTCATCTTTGCGAGTCCTCAGAAAACCATCCAGATTGGCGCCGAACTCGGGTGTGAGTATTTCCTTCGCATAGCCTGGTGAAACGGTGTTGATTTTATCAGCTGTCAAAAGACCCAGCGGCAGCGGCAGGTGTTCCGCCCATTTCGGCAGGGGAGACATCTGAGCCCGGGGCAGACCGAAGGCACCCAGGGCAGGACCCGTATCATGCCCCAGGTAGGACAGGTTGTGGACGGTGAGCAGGGATTTGGCTTTTAGGAAGAAATCGTCACTTCCCCGGATTAATCGAAGATTATAAACTGCCGGTGAAACGTGCCAATCATGGGCATGGAGTATATCCGGCTGCCAGTGGAGGATTTTTACTAACTCCATAGCAGCCAGGGAAAAAAAGGTGAATTTATTCCCGTCTTGACCGGCATCTCCGCTGTATACCGCAGGAGATTCAGATACTGGCGCGCCATTCACCAGGTAAGTGGTAACCCCATTTATTGTGGTTTGGAAGACTTCAGCAAGGATGGGACCGCGGCTGTGTGCGACCTTGAAAATTGCTACGGGAGTGAGATCTAAGTCACCTTTGTTGATATGCGGGTAGAGAGGAAGGACAAGACGGATATCGGAGGATTGGGGCAGAGCACCCAGCGCTGCCGGTAGGGACCCGGCTACGTCACCCAATCCACCGATTTTAACCAGGGGATCTGCTTCTGCGGAGAGGAATAAAATCCTGAGTCTCTTGGTCATTAAATACCTTAGTTTAAGAATGAATTATAAAATTGAAAATATAAGATTGAAGATAAAAAAGGTTTAAAGTTGCAGGTTGAGTTAAATTCCCTTACTATCGTTCCCTTTTAAACATTTAACCTTGGCTCCGCTGAAAAAACCTATCTGAGCGAGATGGTGGCAGGTTGAAGCCGAA
>CAZHHT010000261.1:0-1727 GCA_964532455.1 uncultured Anaerolineales bacterium | reverse complement strand
ACCGATGCTGATGAAAGTTGGATGCCAGCATGGGGGAACCGGCAAAGAGAACCTGGAATTCCTTGCAAGACATGGCGTCTATAATATGGATGGTGGATCTCCGGTGACCGTTGAAGGTGTTGGCTGGGACCTGGATGACTCCATGGCAAAAAGAGATGCCTTTGAGAAATACGGGATAAGCCTGGATGCCTATCATCTGCCCCTGTCATCTGTCGGCATTGAGCGGGTTGAAACACCAAATATCATGCTTGGGAAGAGTCCGGAGCGGGATCGTGAAATTGAAATGATCCAGCAGATGATCTCAGTTGCCGGAAAAACGGGTGTCAGAACACTTAACTACAATACAACTATCCACAGGGTATTAAGAACAGGCAGAACCATTGATCCGTCCAGGGGCAATGCATCCTACAGCACATGGAATTATGAAGAAGCAATAAAGCGAAATGAACCTGAAACCCTCGCAGGCGAAGTGACCATTGATGAGATTTATGAACGCATCATCTATCTGCTTGACAGGCTGCTTCCGGTAGCTGAGGAATTTAATGTGCGACTTGCCAACCACATTGCTGACCCACCGACACCCGCTGGTTATCGTGGAATCACACGATGGAACAGCCCCGATGTCTTTGAGGGCATCAAGAGATTTGCCCAACTCTATGACAGCCCTTCACATGGGTTCAACCTCTGCCTGGGTACTGTGGCATCCGGACTGAAAGAGCCGAAAACTGAAATTTTACCCATTATTAAGTGGGTTGGAGACCGCAAACAGATCTTTAATATCCACCTGCGCAATATAAAGGGGGGATGGAATAATTTCCAGGAAGTATATCCGGATAACGGGGATCTGGATATGGCTCAGATCATAAGGGAATTAAAAGATGTTGGATACGATGGCATGGTAATGCCCGATCATACCCCTCAGCATAACGATCCGGCCTCCGGACTTCAGGGTCAGGCCTTTTCATTCGGATATCTGAAGGCACTTATTGATGTTATTGGGATGGAACCAGGTTATTACTGATCCGGCTTAAAGCCAATACGCTTACGTTGATGGAAATCTAATTCCTCATTCTTGGCCTTTTCCATTTCCTTGAAATAAATCAGCAAGGTCTCTATCAAACATGACATTTTTACCTCTTACGAGGTGAATTTAATTCAAAATTGTTACCTCTGAGGGTGTTAAATGATTAATTGGCATCTAGTACAAATCAAATAATTCACAGAACATGGATCTCATAAATCTATCTCTCTTTGAACAATGTGATAGTATTTATTTTATTACCCGGTATCTGGGGAAGGAAAGATATCTCCTCTATTCCATATTTTTCCTGTTATTGGTGGGATCGGGAGCAGTTTTTCTCTAATATCTGTTCGACAGATGGATCGATTATTTACTGCCCGGCTACTATTTCATCTCCTATTACAGCATTCCGCAATTGATGCTCTATACGAATAATGCATTATTAATTATCACATTGCTGAAACTATCCAGAAGCTGGTTCATTTTGCTGAGGGTGGAAAAGATGACCGCCCATCACCAGCTTAAATCGCTGCCCGATCAGGAGTTTATGCGAATTCATAAATCACATGCGGTGAACCTGAATAAAATTGAGTTCATGGAAGGTAACAGGGTCAGGATCGGGGAACATACCCTACCCGTTAGTCAGGCCAACCGGGAGGGGACTGCTGAGGCGTTATTCAGCTCTTTGGTGGTATTTTCCAGGAAC
>CAZHHT010000260.1:0-1750 GCA_964532455.1 uncultured Anaerolineales bacterium | reverse complement strand
AACACCTAAAAAAACAACTACATAAAAACAATTACAATAAAAAACTCAAAACCAAACTTATAACCCAATTGCCCGACCACAGCAGGGGCGTTCGGCGTTGAGAATGTCACCTCAATGCCCAGAACGCCACCTTCAACAAGGGCATCAACTGCCTTCAGCGTCAGCTGTTCCGAGGGCCCCCGGATCACAGCTAACAATCCCAGGGATTTTATTCTTTGGAAGACAACTTGTTTATCCATACCGCCTCCTGGTTTGGATCATTCTGCTGCACTGCAATCCTCTTCGATACGGGCCAATGGCAGGGTTTTTTCCCGCACAAATCGATCGATCCCATCCCGTAGCCACTCTGGCGAGAGCCTGGCTCCATCCATGACTTCATCCTAGGAAAATACCTAACGGTCAGTCAGACGCCTTATAGCCAAACGGATTACACCAAAAGCTAATAGAGGCGTAACCCCCCCATGTGAACCAATATTGGCATTCTCTCTACTTCAACAGGCTCAACAAATTTCCTCTTGTCAATAGTTCCAGTTCTGCTTCCTTTTCAAGGAATGGCGCAACGTCACTTACAACCCGCTCCCAGGACATGGCTTTAATTTTCTTCTTGACCAATTGCCTCCAGGTGCTTTTTGACAAATCCCCACCTTTCCAGCCAGTTTGCTCCAGGGCATTATTCAATAGAACCAGATTAGGCTCTGGCCAATGCCGATTGCTCAGGTACCAGAACAGATCATAGATATCGCGTCCCTTGACGTAGTCCCGCTGCAGCAGAGCATGGATCTTGCCCGCTAGCAGCGACGACCGGTCATAATGCTGCAGCCGCAGGAGGACATGACGCCTGATCACGGTAGTCTCCAGGCCAGCCCCTCCAGGCGGGTTGGTGTCCACTTCCAACTTGATGGATAAAACCTGATCTCGCTGGCTTGATAATCCCAGCCCGTACAACAATCCCGGAAAGCGCACGAAGGCAGAATGGACCACTTTCCTGGTATTCACCTTCTGCTGAACAATGTAGTTCTCTTTTTCAAACTCGCGCTTAAGTTTATCCAGGAAATTGTGAAAGTCAAAACTTTCTTCGGAACGTTCCAGCGTGAAATCCAGATCCTCGGAATACCTGGGCAGATCATACAGAAAACGCAGCGCTGTTCCCCCCTGGAAAGCAAGGGGGATCATTCCCCCGGAACCCTGGAGAGATTCTAGGATCCGGACCTGAAGATACTCACGGACGAGATTGCCTGCCTGAATTATCGAGTCAGCTTGATCTAGAAGCTTATTCAGGTAAGTCTTCATAACCCCGTTCTTCTTGTTTGATCAGGAAAATGTTCTCCGCAGCTCTTTTAATTTTAAAACTGTCGAATTTCTGGGCCATCGCCCTCAGGCTGCCAGGATCGATTTGTTCCAGGTTCTGCAGTCTTAAGCTCCGCAAGTATGCCATTTCTTCCCCCCCTGGCCGGAGGTAGACCAGATCCAGCAGCGCCTTTTCTGGTTCAGCCAGATAAGCAGCTTGACCAACTCCCAGATCTTCCAGGTTAAACGCAAAAAAGCGTTCTTTCTTGACTCTCTGGAACTGGTAATCCCCCAACGGTGTGGAGAGATTCTGGGGTCTTGCAGATGTAACGCTGGTGGTTAGTGGGACATATTCCGGGATCAGCCCATAATACCCCAGAGCAGACTGCAGGCTGACATAGGACGGCCGCACCAGATGGTTGGCGACCAAAAAGGGATGCGGCCTGGTTTGTTGATACGGCGG
>CAZHHT010000259.1:0-1765 GCA_964532455.1 uncultured Anaerolineales bacterium | reverse complement strand
TCCCGACACATTGTAAAAAAGCGATTCGTTTTGGACTTTCTTGATCTGAAGGCCGCCTAGCAAATCCATTTGTGGGTCCACTGGCAGTTAACATCCTTTCATACTGAATGGAAGTGATGACATTGGGATATCTTCCCAATCCGTACTCCTCGGAAAGTTCGGCATTGTACGTTTGAAAACCTGGAGCGAGAATGATGGCTCCCACCGGGAGAGTTCTCTCGGTGGCGACCATGTCATGATCGATTGCATCTCTCCCACAGGCAAAGACACAGGACATACACTCTGAACAAATTCCACATGACAGGCAGCGGGCGGCTTCTCGTCTGGCGCTTTCCTCGTCATACCCATGTTCAACTTCGACAAAATTATCTTTTCGTTTATCAACTGGGATTTCAGGTAGTTCAATCCGGCGTTCGTAGTGAATTTCCCCTCTAGCTATTCTCTCCTCGATTTCCTGTTCTGTCAGGTCTACAACCGGAAGTTGGGGTATGCTCGGTGGTTCAAGGTCTTCCCCCTGGAGGTAACGAACAATGGATTGAGCAACGGTATGACCGCTGGCAACCGCTTCAATCACAAAAGCAGTTCCAGAAACACTGTCCCCGGCTGCAAATACTCCTTCCCGGGTGGCCGCCATGGTATTTGGATTGGTGGCGATCGTTTTTGAAGCTGTAATACCAACCCCGGCATCGTCCGGGATAAAAGCCAAACCTGCTCTTTGTCCAACTGAAAAAATTACTGTATCACAGGCTAACTCATGGACAGAATTGGGTTTTTTCTCTACATGCAAACCACCGCTTTCATCAAAACTGAATTGTTTAACTTCTTGAAACTGGACACCTGTAACAAACCCATCGGGATCGCCAAGAATTCTCTCAAAAGAGCGACTGGGATACACATGTACCCCCTCTTCGATGGCAGCTACAATTTCCCATTCATGAGCGGGCATTTGCTCCCGGTCTTCCAGGCAAGCCAAATGGACTTCTTTCCCGAGACGGACGGCTGTCCGGGCGCAGTCAATTGCCACGTTTCCACCACCCAAGATCACAACCCGCTCACCAATGACAGGCGCATCGGTCGCTTTTCCGTTATCATATTTTCCCAGACGGACATCCCTCAGGAACCTGGTATTAATTAATACCCCGTCTAGATTTGCGCCAGGTATGGGAAGGCGAACACCTTCATGTGCTCCAACTGAGATCAGGACTGCTTCAAAACCTTCCTGGAATAATCGGTCCAGATCATCAATGCGGTGGTTGAGTTTCAGATCAATTCCGAGATCAATAATATCCTGTACTTCGCGTTCAATAATCTCGGTTGGCAGACGGTATTCTGGGACACCAAGCCGAAGCATACCGCCAGCGACAGACATGGCTTCAAATACTGTCACCGGGTACCCTTCCCTGATAATATCTTGAGCTGCAGTTAAACCACATGGTCCTGCTCCTATCACGGCAACACGCTGATCAGGATAGATTATCTCAACGGGTTCGATTGCCTCTCGCGGTTCTTCGTATATTTTATCTGTCACAAAACGTTTCAAAGCCCTGATATTAATGGGCTCATCCACTTTTCCACGATTGCAGGCGTCCTCGCAGCGGTGGTTGCATATCCGTCCACAAATCCCTGGGAAGGGATTATCCATTTTGATAACCCGCATCGCATCATCCCAACGGCCTTCCCGGATTAATGCGATATATCCCTGAGCGCGTTGGTGGGCTGGGCAGGCATCCCGGCATGGGGCAACCCCAGCTTTAGTGATTGCATA
>CAZHHT010000258.1:0-1784 GCA_964532455.1 uncultured Anaerolineales bacterium | reverse complement strand
ATACTAATTTGTTGAGTAATTTTCATAAAGCATTTCCCGAATTTTCATCATACTTTGACAAACAAGTCCTGCTATAATCCTATCATTCTATTGGAGTTAATAATTCAATTCTCATGGATTTTAATCAACCCGTTTCTCATTTGATCCATAAACGCTATTCCTGCCGCACCTATCAGGATTTACCCATCCAGAATTCCGACCTGGCAGCTTTAGAAGATTTTACTGCCACCCACCAGATCGGCCCCCTTGGCAATCACGCCCGTTTTAAAGTGGTTGCTTCCCAGGAAGGTGACAGTGCGTCATTAAAGGGCTTGGGGACCTACGGATTTATAAAAAATCCAACTGGTTTTATTATCGGAGTCTCGGAGGAAAAGCCAGGTGCGCTGGAAGATTTTGGATACCTGATGGAAACCATTCTGCTCCGGGCAACAGATATTGGATTGGGTAACTGCTGGCTGGGAGGGACTTTCACCAAGAGCCGATTTTCCCGGAAGATGAACCTTCAGGATAATGAAATAATTCCTGCTGTGGCTTCTATCGGCTACTCAGCATATCCACCAGCCTGGTTGGATCAAACGATCCGTACTGGAACGCGGGGAGACCATCGGCTTCCCTTGAAAAAAATATTCTTCATAGACAATTTCAATAAACCAATAAATCCTGAAGAAGCGGGTGTTTATCAAGAATCTTTAGATCTGGTTCGCCTTGCGCCATCTGCCTCTAACAAACAACCCTGGAGAATCTTGAAAAAAGGAAGATACTGGCACTTTTACCTTCAACGTACTTCTCGATATCCTCCTCCTGTTTTTGATTTTCTGCTTAACCTTGCAGATCTCCAACGAGTGGACCTTGGAATCGCCATGGCTCACTTTGAGCTGTCTTCACGTGAAAAAGGGTTGGCGGGAAAATGGATCAATCAACCTCCAGATATCCCTCTTCCCGATCAACTTACAGAATACAGCCTTACCTGGCAGGAAAATGAAGGAGCCAATCAATAAAATAAGGAAATCATTTTCACCGACCAAATAAAAAGAGGATATAGACCATTCATGGATACATCAAAATCAAACACATTCGATATCTTGCTGCTTGTCGCCCGTCCCGCAGCAGGGAAGAGCGAAATCATAGCCCATTTAAAATCTACACCTGTTGAAAAAAGAATACCACTTTATCACATCGGGGAGTTTGAAGAATTGGATGATTTCCCCATGTTGTGGACCTGGTTTGAAGAGGATTCAATCTTGTCCCGCTTAGGACACCAGCGTCTGTATACCGACGGTGAAAATTACTTTCTTTATACCTATCTCTGGGATTTGCTGATCGAGCGGATTAACCTGGAATATAGCAAAAATCTTCGCGATGATCCCGGCTATCATGACCGGAAGACTGTTGTCATTGAGTTTGCCCGGGGCGCATCTCACGGCGGCTTTTCACGCGCGTTTGAGCACTTAAGTAAGGAAATTGCTGATCGGCTTGCCATTCTTTATCTAAATGTTTCCTGGGAAGAATCTCTCAGAAAAAACCGGGCTCGCTACAATCCGGACCGCCCCGACAGTATACTGGAACACGGCCTGCCAGACAAAAAATTGGAAAACTTATATCGTCATGTTGACTGGGATGAACTCACCGCCGGTCAACCTGATACAGTTCAAATACAGGGAGTTTCTGTCCCTTATGTTGTTTTTGAAAATGAAGATGACGTTACCAGCCAGGGGAGGGAGTTGCTGGGAGTAAGACTTCAGGAAGTCCTTTCCCAATTACATGAAAAATTCATTGCATCCAGA
>CAZHHT010000257.1:0-1796 GCA_964532455.1 uncultured Anaerolineales bacterium | reverse complement strand
GCAGATCCTCAATCATTCTTTCTCTTAAAGCAGTCATGGCTCTACCTCCTATTAGATAATGAGTTTTCTAATAGGAAATATAGCCTCATTATTCAATTTATAGATGGGTTAGGGAGCGAAACTTCGCCTGGATGTCCCCCTGCGCGAAGCGCTTAGTTCAACTAAGTTTTAAAATGTAGGATTGCCCTATATTATTTAGACTTTAATGAATAAATGAGTATGATGGATTGGATCAACCTGGCTGCAAACAGTATTTGGATTATTGCCGTGGCTCTTATATTGGCTGTCTTGAGTCTCTTGCAGTGATATTCCCGTCAGAAAAAGTGAACTTCATAAAAGTACTTACCCGCTCGAAATGAACTCTATTATTAAACTTTGCAGGTGGAATCTTTTGTGGGGGTATGTTGGCTGTTTCTAAATTCTGGTGGGAATGGGTTTTGTGGGGGTTGTTTACCGTTTGGTTCTTTTACCGTGTTTGGGAAGGGAAGAAAGACCAAAAGAATGATGGAGAAAGGGGTGATACCAGGGAATTTCGGTAAAAATGAAGAAGTAGTGAAAAATTTTATTATTTTTTATGTATTTAGATCTTTAAGATATTCAATAACGTTTAAACTTTTGCATGTTTAAACGTTTTCAATTTTTTACAAATACCCTCAATAAACAAATATTGCGTTTATAATACGGTTTATGCTTGAAAATCAAATCTTTGACAGAAAAACAATAATAAAAATTATCCTCGGTACTTTCCTGGGCGGGTTGGCTGTCTATCTTGCTTTCCGGGGAGTTTCATTTTCTCAGCTTGGAGAGGTGATCGCCCGGGCAAATCCCTGGCTGGTGATCCTGGGGTTGGGCATTGTCCTGCTTAATGTTTCCGCTCTGGCATTGCGCTGGTGGCTGATGCTGCTGCGGGAGTGGCAGACAGACGAATATATTTCCCTGTTGGGTGGCGTTTATCTGGGGCAGATGTTTAACATTCTGCTTCCTGCCCGCTTGGGTGAGTTGGCCCGGATTTATTTTGTTAGCGAGAGGATGGAAACCGCTAAATCAGGTCTGCTGGGCAGCCTGGTTCTGGAAAAGGTTATCGATGTAATCACTTTTGGGCTGGCATTGTTGCTGTTAATCACAGCCATCTCCCTGCCTGCCTGGGTTTCAGAACCGGGACAAACATTGATTGCCCTGTCATTGATTTCTTTAATAGCGGTAATTGCCCTTGTGCTGTGGGGGCGCCGGCTCCTGATCTGGGTCACACCTTTGTTAAAGCGGCTGCCTTCCAGCTGGGGGGAGAGGGTTTCCGGGATTCTGGAAAGAGCGCTGACCGGGTTTGACAGCATGCGGGATTGGAAACGGCAGCTTCCCATTTGGCTGCTGTCAATTTTCTCTTTGATTTTATCAGCGCTGACAAATTATGCCATCCTGCGCGCGGTACAAATTCAAGCACCGTTCACGGCAGCATTGTTTGTTCTGATTGTGCTCCAGGTGGGCAGCGCCCCACCCTCCGCACCCGGGAAATTAGGCGTCTTTCATTATCTGGCGGTCCTAGCCTTGTCGGCTTTCTCGGTGGAGAAAGACTTAGCCTTAGCTTACAGCGTGCTGCTGTATGTGGTTGCTTTGTTACCCAAAGTTATTATCGGGGTGGGAGTGGCAGTGTTCTCAAAGTGGAGATTACCGGATATTAGATTGAAGATTGAAAATTGAGAAAAATGAATATAAAATTGAGGATTGCAATAAATTGAAAATTAAATATTGGCTCTACTGAAAAAAGGGGGGTAAAAAGCAGCAAATCTTAAGAAATTAAC
>CAZHHT010000256.1:0-1850 GCA_964532455.1 uncultured Anaerolineales bacterium | reverse complement strand
TGGCTCCGCTGAAAAAACCTATCTGAGCGAGATGGTGGCAGGTTGAAGCCGAAAAGTTGACAATATCTTCAAAAAATGGCGAAAAATATGTTTCAAACCGCGACGAAGGTCAATTTTGAAAAGTAACAAAGAAATAGCCGTATTTGGCGTGTTTTCCCCAGCGTTTTCACTCAAATAGTCATGCAAACGGCGCGCGTTGACCATCACAGCTGCCAAATAGAGCATCATGCGCGATCTGATCAAACCCCGTACAGGCAACTTGCTACCAGGGAAGGCTCTCTTGACTGATCGAATGGTACTCTCAACCACCACCCGCACAGGGGTATCCTCTGGATGGAGCTGTTTTCGCTTCCCGGCCACCTCCATAACCCGCTGATTCAAGTAAATTGTGGGTCCGGACCGCGCTCGATCTAAGACGCGGCATTTGCCCTTGAAGAAGGGACAAGCTCTGCACTGTTCCGCCTTAAAGCGGATGATAAATCTTTCTTCAGCCTGCCCTGGGATCACTTGGCCGCGACATCCTTCGGGACAGATAACGCCAATGGGTCTCTGCTCCTTGTCCATCTCCCAGGTGTATTTATCCCATCCCCATTTATGGGGTGAGCTGTATCCTCCGCGCATGCGGGTGGCCCTCAGTTCCACGTTGTGTTTCTCGCAAGCCTGTTCTCCTTTGGGGCCGGTGTATCCTCCATCGGTGGTCACTTTTTCCACTTTGATCTCTCGTTCAGATTGATCGTCCAGCGACTTCTCCATCAGCTTGGCATCATCTGTCTGGTTGGGTTCCACCTGCACGTCCGTGATCAATTGAATGGGATTCTCAGCGTCCGCGGTCTCGCTCACATTGACCACATATCCGCCCCGAAATTCCCTGCCGCCCTTGATGCGGTAGGTGGCCTCAAGGTCATGAGGCGACTGCAAACTGGTCGCGTCTATCTCTTTTCCCGGGCGCAGTTGCAATGTCCCCTCTGGTTCTCTCCTGTATTGTTCTTCCAACACACGTCGGATCAGGGGCAGCGCTTCGCTTTCAGGTGCACTTTCAGCCAACTCCGCTTCCAGCCTGTCGAGTTCATAGCCAATGGTGACCAGATGATCTTTCGTTTCCCCTGTTGGGATCTTGAAGCAAACCTGGTGAGGTCGTCCTTCCAGATATGGTTCCCAGCGTTCTTCATATATCTTCTGGTCGGATTCCCCCAGCTGCTTGTGCACCGCTTGCAGTACCGCGACCATCAATTCCAGGCGTGTCATCCGGGCCAGATTGCTCAATACCTGGGTGCTGTCCATTCGCTGCCAACCCGTCTCCAGGGCTATCGCTTCCAGCTGGGCGTCCGTGATCTGTTCAAATACTTTCTGCATCAAGTTGACGCCTGTCTCTTTGGCGTATTCCCGAACCCGTTTGCGGAAATTGTAGATTGTCCGCTCCGTGAAGATGTCTTCGGTCAGGTTGTGGAGTCCCAAGGCAAGTCGTATCTGGAGATTGTACATCGCCTGTTCGTACAGCTCTTCATCGCTCCACCCATATCCGCTCTTCAGGATTTCCAGGGCAACAAGGACATTGATCGGGACATTGGGCCTGGAATCTTTATCGCTGTACAATAGGGCAAAGATCTTCTCGTCAATGCGGCAGAAGACTTCTTGATAGAAAGTCCCGGCCCATGAGTTCGACAATCTTTCCCACAATTTGGGAGTGAGAAAGTTTTTCAGGCTGAAAAAGCTTTGCTGTTTGTGATCCCCATTCTCTCGAAACATAATCGCTCCAGAAGATTATCTGGTATCCTTGATTCAACACAAGTAGTATAAGTTAATTTCTTAAGATTTGCTGCTTTTTACCCCCCTTTTTTCAGTAGAGCCAA
>CAZHHT010000255.1:0-1888 GCA_964532455.1 uncultured Anaerolineales bacterium | reverse complement strand
GAGGAACCAAAAGAACCAGCATCTTTCGCCATCTCCCAGGCCGGGTCTATACGCCGTTGAACATCCCGGTGGTCTGGCGCTGGACCACTCCATAATCTGACTCCTCCCAGGTTCCCGATATCCGGAACAGGAGTATTGGCCAATAAAGCCCGTCTTGCCGCCCTACCCACGCTGCGAAAGATTTCCCCCTTATCCTCAAACCGCACTTCTGCCTTGGTCGGGTGCACATTAACATCCACTTTGTCCGGCGGGAGTTCCAGAAAGAGAATTGAAATGGGATATCTGCCCTTCATTAATAAGGTGTGGTAGGCCTGAGTCAGGGCTTTTGTCAGGGCAGGATCCTGGACCGGGCGTTGGTTGACAAAGTAGAGGATTTCCCGCCGGTTAGATCGTGTTAATCCCGGAGGGCTGATAAATCCATTCACCGCCAGCACATTATCCTCGAAAAGAACCTCTATCATTTGCCTGGCTGTTCCAACGCCGTATACCGCGGTGATCACTTCCCGGAGATCTCCGCTGCCGCTTGTTTGAAATACCAACTCATCATCCTGATAAAGTTTCAGGCGAACCCCGGGATTTGCAAGCCCATACCTGCTGACAATATTATTAATATGTCTTTTCTCTGTCCGATCGGTTTTGAGGAATTTCAATCTCGCGGGTACATTGTAAAACAGGTGCTCTACCCGGACGGTTGTCCCTGGCGGTATTCCCAGCTGAGTGGAAGGTTTAATTTCTCCTCCCTCCACTTTTATTCTCGCACCCAGATCCTCTCGCTGAACCCGGGATATCAGTGACAGATGGGAGACAGATCCTATCGAGGCCAAAGCTTCACCGCGGAAACCCAATGTGGAGACCCGGAATAAATCCACCGCATCCCTCAATTTGCTTGTTGCGTGGCGGTGCACCGCCAGTGCCAGTTCCCCGGCCGGGATTCCCGCTCCATTGTCTACTACTTCAATCAGGCGTTTTCCCGCTCCTCGGACCAGGATTGTGATCTGATCTGCCCCGGCATCAAGCGCATTCTCGATTAATTCCTTCACCACGGAGGAGGGACGTTCCACGACCTCTCCGGCAGCAATCTGTGAGGCAACTTCTTCAGACAATATTTGTATGGGCATGAAGATATTATAACGGAGAGGGGACAAAGGATGGGAAGAAACCTCCGTGATTTCTAAGCCCGGTTTGTTTGCTATCATTCACTCGGTTCATCCTGCAAGATCAGGATCAGGTATAATGCGGATATGCATTTTTCTACCCTTTTTTTTGATCTTGACGCGACACTTTATCCTGCCTCAAATGGGCTCTGGGAACAAATCAAACTCCGGATCTACAAATTCATGCTGGAAGAAATTGGAATCCCTGAAGTGGAGATCCCTACCACGAGAGACAAATATTGGACCACTTACGGAACTACGCTGGAAGGCCTCAGGATTCACCACCAGGTAGAGCCAGATGACTATCTAAAATATGTTCATGATCTCCCATTGAAAGATTTTCTGGAACCGGATCCTGTTCTCCGGGACTTACTGAAAACCCTTCCTCAGGATTTATGGGTCTTTACTAATGCGGACCACCGCCATGCCGGGAGGATACTTAATGAGCTGGGAATAAGAGATCTCTTTTCGGGAATTGTGGACCTTATTGCGCTGGATTTTTTCGTTAAGCCTAATCCTAGAGCCTACCAGACGGCACTAAAGCTGGCAGGTGTGACTGACCCCAAAAAATGTGTGCTGTTTGATGATTTGATTCAAAACTTGATACCTGCCAAAGAACTCGGTTTTTACACCTCGCTAGTTGGGGAAAACGGTCCTTCCAACCAGGTTGATATTCAGTTAAAATCAATCCACGACATGAAAGAAAAAATGCCCCAGCTATGGTCCCGGGAATG
>CAZHHT010000254.1:0-1889 GCA_964532455.1 uncultured Anaerolineales bacterium | reverse complement strand
CCCAACGGCATGACCATAACTTCCTGGACATCTGTGGACTGCCAATCTGTATGTTCTCCGCCGTTGAGGATATTCATCATCGGAGAAGGCAGGACATGAGCGTAAACCCCGCCTATGTATTGGTAAAGTGGGAGTTCCAGGGAGGAAGCAGCAGCTTTGGCAACAGCCATGCTTGTCCCCAGGATGGCATTTGCGCCCAGTTTGGATTTGTTAGCGGTCCCGTCCAACTCTAACAGAATTTTATCGATCTCTTTTTGACGGGTTGCATCTTCTCCAACCAGCGCATCAAAGATTTTGCTGTTTACATTGTTTACTGCATTATAAACACCCTTTCCGCTAAATTTTTTCTTGTCTCCATCCCGCAGTTCAAGCGCTTCATGAATGCCTGTTGATGCACCGGAGGGAACCGCAGCCCGACCCAGGCTTCCATCCAGCAGCTGAACATCCACTTCAATAGTGGGATTACCCCTGGAATCCAGGATTTGCCGGCCTTTGATTGACTCAATTTTTGTATACATAATTTTCTCCAAATATTTTTCTAATAATCCATCGCCTATTGTAGTCTATCAGGAAGGAACAATAAATGCCAAATCTTCAGTTTGGTGAAATCCTGTTGGAATGCTTGACAACTGCCTGCAGGAAAGCCGCGAAAAGCGGATG
Source organism: uncultured Anaerolineales bacterium (assembly GCA_964532455.1). GTDB lineage: Bacteria > Chloroflexota > Anaerolineae > Anaerolineales > UBA11858 > B10-G9. The sequence continues at coordinate 1,229 of CAZHHT010000254.1, read as the reverse complement.
AGCCCGGTAAGGCCGGGATAAGAATTCTGGATGGAATTGAGTTCCGAGCATAAACGGGTGATCTCTCAACTCGGCAATTTCGACCAATTTTCCGTCCGGGGAAAGGCCTGAAAAGACCATTCCTGCTTCTCCCAGTTCATCCCGGTAGGCATTGTTAAACTCAAAACGGTGCCGGTGCCGTTCCTGGACCAATTCGGTTTGATATGCTTTGGCAGCGAGTGTGTCCGGCTGCAATTGACAGGGATATAATCCCAGCCGCATTGTGCCGCCTTTATTGGTAATGTCCCGCTGGTCAGGCATTAAATCAATCACGGGATGATTAGTTGAGGGATTAAATTCAGTTGAGTTTGCGCTTTCCTCACTGAAGTGGTGTCTGGCCAATTCAGCCACCATCAGCTGCATTCCCAGACAGAGACCCAGATAAGGCACCTTGTTTTCCCGGGCGTATTTAATGGCTTTTATTTTCCCCTCAGTACCCCGTTCGCCGAAACCTCCCGGTACCAGAATACCGTCTACATCCTCCAGGATGGAAATATCAATTCCCTTTTCCAGTTTTGCAGAGTGAATCCAGGTGATCTCAACATCCACTCCATTGGCCAAACCGGCATGATGAAGTGCTTCCCGGATGCTCATATAGGCATCCAACAGTTCTATATATTTTCCGACCACAGCTACGTTGACGACTGGTTTCTGTTTACGAATATTGGAAACCATTTCACGCCAGGCATCCCAGGAGGGCGCCTGGCGTTCTTTTATTTTCATTTTTTGAACGATGAATTCTCCTACGGAGGCGTCTTCAAGCATCAGCGGAATATTGTAGAGAGTATCGGTGGTTTCCATAGGAATCACCGCTTTTTTCTCCACATCACAGAAGAGAGCAATTTTATCCAGGAGTTCTTCTTCTACCGGATGGTCCGAGCGGGCAATAATCATATCTGGAGAGATTCCGATGGACCGTAATTCCCGGACGGAATGCTGGGTGGGTTTGGTTTTTAATTCCCCAGTCGCGCCGATAAAGGGGAGCCAGGTGACATGAATATAGAAGCTGTTTTTCCTGCCGAGATCACCTCTCATCTGCCGGAAAGCTTCCAGGAAGGGCAGAGATTCAATATCACCCACTGTCCCGCCCACTTCAACCAGGACAATTTCAGCCCCTGTAGTTTTAGGAACCATGAAGATCCTGTGTTTGATTACATTGGTAATGTGGGGAATAACCTGAATTGTTCCGC
>CAZHHT010000253.1:0-1936 GCA_964532455.1 uncultured Anaerolineales bacterium | reverse complement strand
CGCACGCCGGGATCTGTGCGGGGGCTGTCGGGTGACTGGCAGTTCTACCGCGATGGCAGAGCGATTGTTCTAATTATAGGAGTGCATTGATATGGCTAATACTCGGAATGTGTCAATGATTTTGGACAACTGATTTCAGAATTTACAGTGCAAATTAGTTTCCTTCATCGCTGAGAGTTCAATAAATCCCTGCTTCACCTCCAGTTTTCTTGAAGACGAATCCGTTTCCCCAGAAATCTTTCCATTGCTGCCATTTTCTCGATCTGACGGAGGATTTATCCATACCTGCTCCGGTATTTGTGGGTGTTCAGGAGGTCCATTCACAAAACGTTCCGGGTGGTCTTCATAGGTGCTCTGCAGCACCTGTTGACGTTGTTGAATGACCTGCCGGGCTCTTCCATAATGGACATCCGCTGGCCTCATCAATTTCAAGGAACTGTGATAATGCTCATAGTTGTACCAGTCGAAAAATGATCTTGCCCAGCTCGCAGCCTGGTCTTTGTTGTCAAATCTTTCCGGATAATCTGGGCGATATTTCATCGTTTTGAAGTGGGCTTCTGAGTATGGATTATCGTCGGAGTTATACGGCCTGGAGTGGCTTTTACTTACCCCTAATTCCGCGAGAAGCAAGGCCATCGACCTGGCGATCATGGGGCCGCCGCGGTCAGCGTGAAGAGTGAGCTGGTCTTGCTGGATACCCTGTTTTTCGCACGTCTCTTTGATCAACACCCTGGCCAGTGATGCGGTCTGGCGTTCTGCGATCATCCACCCGGGCACGAACCGGCTGTAGATATCGATCATCACATAGAGGTAGTAGTAAGTCCATTTCTTGGGCCCCAGAAGCTTGGTGATATCCCAGGACCACACCTGGTTGGGCCTGGAGGCCAATAATTCCGGCCTTTTGTAGCTTGGATGCCTCAAAAGGTCCCTTCTTTCCCGGACTTCATCATGTTTTTTCAAGATTCGATACATGGTTCGCCAGCTGCAGAGATAAGATCCTTCATCCAATAAAGCGGCATAAACATCCCGGGGTGTTTGATCCTGAAAGCGTTTACTGTTGAGCTTTTTCCTGATTTCTGTTTCTTCTTCATCGGAAAGTTTTCTCGGATGCTCTTTTCGTGGAGAAGGTTTCCGGGGTTTCTGGACATAGTAAAAGGTGCTTCTGGGAATGCCCATAGTTTGACACGCCTTGGTCACGCCCACCTCATCTGCCAACCCCTTTGCTTCTCTGATCATTTGCTCTCGTTTTTCTCCTCTTCCTCCAGACCAAGTATCTGTGAGATTTTTTTTTGAGCTTCGATGATCAATTCAGACTGCCGCAGCCGTTCTCGCAGACGCTCGTTTTCTTTCTTCAATTTTTCCAGTTCTGCTTGGTTTGGAACTTCTTTGGGCCCACGCTTTTTATCGTCTGACCCCGCCAGTTTACCGCGCTCGAGCTGCCGTTTCCAGGTGGCGATGTAGGATGAATATATCCCTTCTCTCCGCAGCAGGGCGCCTTTTGCTCCCGGTTCTGTACAAGCATCGTATTCGGCCAGGATGCGCTTTTTATACGCTTCTGAAAAACGTCTTCTCTTTGCCCGTGGTGCTACTTCTGGGTCAGGTTCTTGGAATTCCTGATTACTTTTTGATCCCTGATACATTGGCCATCTCCTTCGCCTTGCTCACTAAATTATACATAGGAGTTGTCCAATCATTATAGACACAGAGGGAAAGTACTATCAGAAGCGCGAGATAAAGGCGATATGGATTGGGTTAGATGTGTATTGCTAGCTATCTGGAAGAAAGGGTGATAAGCAGGGGTATGGAACAAAAATGAATCACCAGGATTGGTAAAAGCTTTTGCTACGAAATTAAACGATTGCACAACTTCAGGAAGGATAAGAATATCATCAATAGCTACTTCCCAGGAATGCCGTTTTGATAACCATTGCTGGAC
>CAZHHT010000252.1:0-1960 GCA_964532455.1 uncultured Anaerolineales bacterium | reverse complement strand
TTGATAAATGAAGGTGCCCGGATGTGATACCGCCAGGGGTTATTTGTCCCGTCGGAAACAATGTAAAAACCAAGTTCTCCTTTTGGCCCTTCTACCCGACCGTAGGATTCACCTTTAGGCATCCTAAATTTATACGCTGGTTTATTTGCCAGGATATCCCCTTCCGGCAGCGCATCAATAGCTTGCTGCAGGATGCGGATACTCTGCCGAATTTCGTCATATCTAATCAAAAAACGATCGTACACATCACCATGGTAACGGACTGCGACATCAAAATCAAACCGGTCGTAAATACCATAGGGATCAGCCCGGCGGATATCGTAGGGCACCCCAGACGCCCGCAGCACAGGTCCTGCCGCAGAATAGGCGATTGCTTGCTCCGGGGTCAATACGCCAACACCCTGGCTGCGGCTGATAACAATTTCATTTTCCACCAGGTAGCGGTCCATTTCATCAATTTGACGGGGAAGGCGCTCGTATACCATTTTGCGGATATGTTCTTCCACACCCTCCGGCAAATCACGGACTACGCCGCCAAACCGGAAATAGTTGCACATCATTCTTGAGCCTGAAACGGCTTCAAATATATCAAGAATGAGTTCCCGTTCTTTGATGGCATATAAGGCTGGCGTGAAATAGGCGCCAAGGTCATTAAGGAAAAATCCGATTGCCATAAAATGGTTCAAAATCCTGGTTAATTCTGCCATGATAACCCGGATATATTGAGCCCTTTCAGGTGGTTGGTACTTCTCACCCAGAAGTTTTTCTACAGCCATAGCGTAACCGAAGTTGTTGCTCATGGAGCAGAAATAATCAAGCCGGTCTGTATAGGGCATGTTCATGCTGTATGTATTTCGTTCCCCGATCTTTTCATGATTACGGTGCAGATACCCCATAATCGGTTCCAAATCTACAACGGTTTCTCCTTCCAATGTGGCCACCATCCGAAAGACTCCATGAGTTGAGGGATGCTGGGGACCAAGGTTTATCACCAATTGTTCGGTTTCAATACCGGGATCTTCCTGCTCAATGACAGCTGTTCCCTTGAAAAGGAGTTCTTCTCCTTCGGGGATCCAGGTTTCAGGGTTAAAACCTTCCGGATAAACAACATTTTCCTTATAGGGATTACCATTTTCTACTTTAGAAATTTTACCTTCCGGCCAGCGGTTTTCGTAGGGTTTAAATTCACCCTCATAAAATGCTTCCTGCCAATCTTTCCTGAGTGGATGGCCCTCAAATCCTTCCCACATTAATATCCGTTTCAGATTTGGATGCCCCTCAAAGCGGATACCCAACAAATCCCAGGCTTCTCTTTCCTGGAAATCGGCACCGGGGAATTGCCCGACGAGGGAAGGAACAACTGGATTAGAACGCGTGATCTGGACTTTTAAAACCAGGATTGACCCACCAGTGGATTTGTAGATGTGATAAACCACTTCCATCTTATCTTCTGGAAAGTAATCTACTCCCGTAACGGAAGTGAGGGAATCATAACCAAACTCAACTTGGAGTATTTCCATAAAAGGAATCAATTGAGGGGATTTAACCACCAATCCCTCATATCCTTCTCGCTCGTCAATCCGGACCCAATCGGGGAATCGTTTTATGATCGCTTGGTTGATTCTATTAATTGCGTCTGTTTGATCATTCATGCCTGGTTTTCCTTCTCTTGTTCTTTTTTCATTAATTCTGGAAAATCTCTCAGGTCAATCAGATCTGGACCTAAAATCGGGACAGGAATGCCTTCATCAGGTTTGTCACTGTACCAGCGGACCTCGCTGATGGATTCCTTATCAATTTTTTCCTGTATTTTCATCAAGCCAAATAACAGAGCTTGCGGGGTGGGTGGGCAGCCGGGCACATAAACGTCGACAGGGATATATTTATCGATCCCTGCAACAACGTTATAACCACTTTTGAAGGGACCGCCACCCGAAGCGCAGGCGCCCATGGAGAGGAC
>CAZHHT010000251.1:0-1969 GCA_964532455.1 uncultured Anaerolineales bacterium | reverse complement strand
GAACTGTACTGTATGCAAAAGTCTGATCCAGATTGTCAAAGAACATAGGTGGTTCCAGTTCTTCAGGGGGATCAATTCCCCACCAGATCCAGATAAAGCCCTGGTCCTCAAATGTTGGATAGCTGGACAATACCAAAGATGCCGGAATTCTACCTTCTTTACCATTGGCAGGGATATGGACGCATCGGCCTCGGTTATCGTACTCAAATCCATGGAACGGGCATTGCAGATGATCATCGTGAAGCTGTCCAAGGCTTAATGAAATCCTCCGATGGGGGCAGCAATCTACCGCGCAATTGACATTCCCAGCCCCGTCCCGCCAAAAAACCAGTTTCTCTCCCAGTCGGGTTACACCAATCGGTTTCTTTTTTACCTGCTTGGATTCCAGGACAACGTACCACTGCTTGCGGATCATCTTTCATACTCCTTCGTTCCGAGTTAATAATCACTATCAAAAAAATATACCTCATCATTCAATCAGTCCTGATACTGCCTTCGAGATTAACTGATCAAATAAGTGTATATGAGGAGAAAAATCATAGTAGAAGCAGCTCAGAAAAAATTACCTATCCCCCAAAACCCGCAGACTAGAACCCTCGTTGTTGTCCAATCCAGGGTTCTGCCTTTCCAGCAACGAATTCTTCCACGCCAGGACCTGCTAATTTTCCCAGCCGCCACATACCGTAGAGATAACTGATGATCAATATCAGGATAATATATGGCCAACCCATCAGTGTGCGGATCAACCCCAGGGAATTAGCTGCTCCTTTAAGGTATAACCAATATTCCAACCCAAGTCTCGCCGCAAAACCCACACCCCAGAAAAGGGTCACTTCACTATAGGCGGGACGTACTCGAGGATGCCAGTACCAGGAAAGCGGCCAGCGGCGTGTGAGGTGGCTGGATAATGCTGCCAGGGGTCGCTTGATCAATATACTCAGCAAACACAGCAGTACTGTAACTGCTCCAGAAATTAATCCAGGAATGAAAAAACCTACATCTGAATCGCTCAATAGTGCAAAACCAGCAGCCAGTAGAACTGCTAATAAGCCCCCCAGTGCATAATAAAGATTTTCTTTTTTGAAAATACGGACCAGAAAGAATATAACTGCAATTCCAATGGACGCTCCTAAAGCTATATTCAAGCCAAAAAAAGGATTGATCGCCAGAAATATCAGCAGGGGCACAACAACATCAAGGATTTTAACTCCCCTGCCAGCGAATACAGTTTTCAGTTCATCCTGCAGCTCTTTGATTCTACTCATTGACCCGTTTTCCCATCCAGAATTTCTGCCAATCCCCCCCACTCTGGTACAGGGCGATCAGGGCATACAGGCTGGCGGTGAAAAAACCAAGCACCATCATTAAAATTACCCAGATAATAGAGCGTAGATTTAACCCCTCCCGGAAAATAATCCAAGCCGAAAACAGGATAAACCCGGTGTACAAATCCACCAGGGATACGATTCCCCATGGATTTTGGACGATTTCGCCACCATCTGATCCAAAATCACCCACGGTGAAACCATAAATTAAAACAGCAGTCATGGCTAAAATGCCCAGCGCTGCAATCACTTTCGCAATCTTCATTTTTGATCCTTATATAACCAGCAAAATTCCAAAAATCAGCTCAACGGCAAAACTTATGATATTTGAGGATATGGCCGACTTATCCACCACAATGGAAATTCCCCGCACCAGGGCCATAACCAGATATGTGATTCCCAGGATGAGATAGGCTTCCCTGGTGTTGAAGTAGATGACAGCCCCTCCCAGACCTACGAATAAAGCTCCCAGGATGGTTCTTATTTCAGTGATACCTCTGCCTCCAACCGGTTCCAATTCTGTAAAACCAGGAACTTTCAGAGGCCAGAATAGTGAAACCAGACCTGTTATTATGGTTGCAACACCCACGATAATTTTAATAATCTGCAAGATCATGATGACTTTCCTTTTGGCGGTAAGGGAA
>CAZHHT010000250.1:0-2029 GCA_964532455.1 uncultured Anaerolineales bacterium | reverse complement strand
TTTTCTTGACTTCGGGCACCATTTTTATCCATTTCAGCTCTTCGCCTTTCCTTTTCCTGCAGGTAACGATGAATCCGACGCACGTTCGACATGATCGCTGAAGAAAACATCACCATACTTGTGCGCGGTTGGCCCCGAACCGGCACTTTCCCATGACTGAAAGCATGGGTCATAGACCAAATAGTAGCCTCGATGGCACTTCTCAGGTTCTCTCCACTCTCGCGCAGCTTCTTGCTGTTTCGCCTCCGCCGGGCCACCCGCCACTGTTTGCCGGAAAACCTCAGCACACGCTGTGCCTTGCGCTGAAGCCTCTCCGCTGGGCACTGATCTTGGAGCGGACATTCCGCACACAGAAGCTCCTCGAAATAAGCCAGGTACCGGCCGTCTTTTCGTCCTCGTTCCACCGTTGTGGTCTGGTTGTGAGGGCAGGTGATGTTGACCGGTTCTCCGTCTTCATTTTGCTCTAACAAGAAGTCCGATAAGTACAATTTTTTAGAAGAAGGTTTTCGACCCCGGATGGCGGTCTGGAAAAGTTCAATGTGATGTTCCTGTAAATTTTCATCGACTTCGGGGCTCCCGTAGCCTCCATCAACGTACAGCTCTTCGATCTCCGTATTCTCCGCAAGGTCCCGGATCATCTCCTCCAACATGGCAGCGTCGTCGGTGGTGTTGGGTTCCACCTGGACGTTTGTGATCAGCTGCAATTCATTGTCCGGATCACAAGTCTCGGTTACATTCGCCACATACCCAAGATGATCTTCTCCGTTTTTCCTCCGGTAGGTGGCCTCCCAATCATCGGGAGATTGCAGGCTGCTGGCGCTGAGTTCCTCGTTTTCTTTCGGGCGGAGTTGGCTTTCGCTGATATCAAAGTGTTCAGTGAAGACCCTCTCCAGGATGTGATAGGCGTCTTGATCCCCATACTCCTCTGAAAGCTCTCGGAGCATCTTGTGCATCAGACTTCCAATCTGACCCAGGTGAACATTGGTCTCTTCTCCCTTGAGACGGTAGATGAACTGTCCTGAGGTTCCTTCCAGATAAGGGGAAAAGTGGTCATGATATTTCTCTTGATCCATTTCATTCAGCATACGGTGCACACGCTGCAGCACTTCCACCAATAGCTGCAGGCGGCTCATGTTCCGGATGTTGCTTGTCACCAGCGTGCTGTCCATGCGCAATTTGCTGGTCTTGATCTCGTAGGTCTCCATCTGTTCTGCTGTCACCTGTTTGAAAACCTCTTCAATTAGATTCTCACCTGTTTTTTGCATGTGCTTTGCGATCCGGCGGCGGAAATTGTACAGAGTGCGAATATCAAAGTCTAATTCACCAAATTGCCGGATGCCAAGGGCATATCGAACCTGCATGTTATAGATGAAGGCATCTATTAGTTCTTCGTCCGTCCAGCCGAAAGCGGCTTTCAGAACGTCTAATCCTACCAGTACATTCACAGCTATATTGGGACGGGAAGGTTTATCCGAAAACAGTTTGGAGAAAAGGTCTTCATCAATATGGCAGAAAAAATCCGAGTAGAAGGTTCCAGCCCAGGAATCTTCCAAACGGTCCTGATATTTTGGGGATAAGTCTCCGACACAGCTGATGAGTGATAGCTGCTTATGCATGGTGTTTTTTATAAGCATGTCTTTGTCCTGTTTTCTCAATCCAACCTGAGATAAGTATATTAAAAATTCTTCACTTTGGGTAGGGTCAAAGACGGATTTCTATTGAATTGTTTCTTGCAATGTTTACATGCAATGAAACAGGAGTATATCTTGGTATATTTATGGGTGATTTACCCTTATTACTGCCTATTTTTGGTCGAAAGATTATTAATGAAGCGTGCAAAGACCCAAGCATAAACTGCGAGGACGAATTTTGAATATTATTTTACGCTCAATTTCGTTGCAATAACAATTCAAGCAGTCCTGAAATCATGGCGCCGTGTTGGCAGATAACCCATTTTTCTGGATTACAATATCCAAGCTAGATCTATTATCCGGAAGTACTAAATTATCGACCTTTTTTCAGTGGACTC
>CAZHHT010000249.1:0-2045 GCA_964532455.1 uncultured Anaerolineales bacterium | reverse complement strand
CATCAACATGTTCCAATGCGATCTTCCGGTATTCTTCAGGAAGACCCCATTCTGTCAGCACCTTTTTGACCTGCTGCAGTTTGACATAGGTACGGGCATCTTCCTCCCGTTTTCCAGCTGCCTGGTAAACATCCATCAGAACTTCACCCGGAAGGACCACAAAACTGCTGCCGTCCTCACCCCAGTACTGTGACAGGGTGCCTTCGTTGACATGTGTCAGGGCTATGGACCATAACTCGGCATTGGAAAGCGCATGTTCGGCGATCGAAGTAGGTTTCCCTGTGTAGACGACCCTCTCCCCGTCTTTAGTGGGCCAGGCCATCACATCGAGTCCCCTCAGATATCCCCCGTCCAGTTCCCAGCCGTCACAGTACCAACCGCCATCTTCCTTATGCAGATTAATGGGTTTGAGATTGCTTTTCCTCTTTTTCTCTACATAGGAGACCTGGAGGGGCTGCTCTGCCTGGGCATTGATCAGCATCTCAAGGAAACCTTCATACTCCGCGCAGGGAAGTGAGACCTTGAGAACCAGGTCATTGCGGGTGTAGATCTTTTCCATTTCAAAGCCGTCAACATAACCAAAAGCCCCATCCCAGTTGATGTCCGGACTATCCAGGATAGGGACCTTCTGCAGGGTATAAAAATACTCCTGGGCCTTCTTTACCAGGGCTCCGGAAATCTGACTGCGAGCAAGCTCTTTCTCGAGCTGCTTGGCGATCTTGTCATACTTTCCACGCCCAGGCATATTTTTGATATCTACTGGCTTGAGCTGGGATTCAGCCCAGTCGCCAAAGAATTTATTGATCTCTTTGATGGTTTGGTGGTAGGTATCATTTTTGATCAGCCGGTCGCGGTGGGGAAGCTGGGGCCTGAGTTCATCAGGCACTGCCCCCGGGTCCACCACCCAGGTTCCCGGCAAAGTGACATAACGGGAATCCAGTGGGTAGCCTTCCCAGACTACGCTGGCGTAGAAACTTTGGTGGAATGCGGAGTAATCAGAATGGTGCTGGAGGTGAATCTTTCCGTAGGGCGTGGTGATGAATTCCATCCCTTCCAATGGGTGTGGGATCAGATCCCCGTTGTAGTAAAAATCTACATTCACATAACCCCGGAGTTTGTCGACCCGGGCGCCGTCGAGTTTTATTCCCTCTACAACAACCTTGGTCCCATTGATGGATCCCTTACTCTTTTCTTCTTCTACTAGTCCGGTCTCAAACAGGGATGAATTTAGGACCAGTACCCGCGACCCAGATTGGATGGTCACCCGTTCTGCAAAAGCGGGAGCAGCATAGATCCCGACCCCGGCAGGCTCGATGATCTCCGTACCCCAATCAGACTCGCCAATGACCAAAAGAGACTGCAGGTCAGCAAATCCCTTCCCATCATCGATAACGGTCAGCTGGTTGTCCTGGTAGGTAACCCGGATCGTTTTTGCCCCTGCCCGCAATGCGTTCTGGATGATCTCCCTATAGGCTGCAAAGGGGCTGTCCCACATCCGTTTTACGTTCCGCACAAATTGGGCAGATATAGAAACTTGATGTTTCGTCATCTTTTTGTCCTCCTGATGCGTGAATAGCACCCAAAAATAGACCCCGCTCAGCGTTGCAGCAGGGTTTTTTCAGGCTTATTTAATTTGGTCTTCTAATTGGTTTTTATTTAGGCTCTGAGCTTAGCGATCTGCTTGCCGGTGATCTCTTCATGTAAGTTGGAACGGACAATCGCTTTGAGGTGTGTTGCGGTACCCCTGGGGATCACAGCCAGGTGGTGAGCAGCTGCAAGTTCTGACGGGTAGCCATCTTCAACACAACTCCAGACATTGTTGATCACATCCAGACTAGGTTGGAAAGGAAATTCAACCCTTCCCTGGGTGGTATAGAAGAAATAGACTTCCTTGTCGTCAAGCGCCATCCTTTTGTAAAGAGCGGTCCGCTGGCCTTTAGTGATCAGCGATTTGACAATTTTGCGATCGATCATAGGCAGCTGCCTGTCGTCGTTATCCTCTCCAACTATAGCCAGGAGCAGGTTTGCAACATAGCGGGCATGAC
>CAZHHT010000248.1:0-2066 GCA_964532455.1 uncultured Anaerolineales bacterium | reverse complement strand
AAAATAAAGAATATTTGAGAGCTTATTATAACGAGCAGTATTTTGATTTGGCAGGTTTGGAGCCCTGGTCAGATGCTACTGCCGATGATCCAAGAATAGATATGATCGGTTGGACGCTTTCACAAGCGGCTAAAAATGGAATTGCTTATATGGATAATTTGATAGTCACAATAAACGAGCCTTAAGGAGAGGCTAAAAATATGGAAAATTTTTGGGAGTTATTTCAACAGAGTGTAATCATCCAGAGCATAATCACTTTGCTCCTGGTAGGATTAATTGTCTATCAGGCTTTTGTAGGGGTTGAAACCCCTGAGATAATCGAAACCCTGGCTTATCTTGTTGTTGGGTTTTGGTTTGGGTCAAAGATTGAGAACGCTACCACAAAGGCAGTTGTCAAAAAATTGTCAAGTGGAGGTTAATCACAATGGCAGAAGGACAAAAATTCGTGATTGAGAGCGTCAAAGATACAACCTACCTGGATCAAGCGGATCAAGTGATTGACGGGGTTTTGGTCCGTGTTCGTTTAACTGATTTTGATGAAGTGCGAAACATTAAAGTTAAAAACGATAATCCTGAATTGATCCGAGACGCTTGTGAGGATCTGGTATCAAAGAGAGAAAAGATCGACAGCCTGGGAGGATAATTAACCCATGCTTGCCTGGCTATATTCTCGTGCCTCTAAAGTTTATCAATGGTTTGGAAGTTCTTATAATACCTGGATCGGGTATCTTAAGAACTTCTTTACCTGGTTAAAATACTACGCTAATAAAGCCCTTACCTGGGCCAAAGATTGGGCCTTGCCTAAAATCATTTCTTACTGGCAAGATGCTAAAAACCGGATCCGGGAGGCTAAAAACGCCGCGATTGCCTGGGCCGGGAATAAAGCTGATGAAATAAGCGTTTTTCTATCAAGTAAAATTCAAACAGTCAGAGATTTAATCAAAGCCAAAACAGGATCTCTCTGGAGTGAGATCTCAAGAATCTATCAGAGTATTATTAAGGGTGACCGGGAAACTGAGACAGGATTAACAGCCTGGGTTAAAGGTTTTGTTAATAACTTGCTGCACCCTTTTGATTGGGTCCTGGATTTCAAAGAACTCCTGGAAGATCTTTTTACTCTTTTAACAGCAGAGAATAAATCAAGACTTTTGTACCTTCTTGAGACCGGGTTTAGTTTTATTCTCGATATTGTGACCGCTCCCCTTAAAATAATCCTGGGACTTTTAGAGCCTGTATTTTTGGAGTTTATCTCATTTGTTTTGGGTTACGCTCTAGCCGGGGAGAAATATGAACTTCCCTCCTGGCCTGATTGGTCGTATGGGTATGGTGGAACAAAACTCAAAGGGTTTGATCCTCCTCCCGCTGCTAAAAGAGGGTTGGGGAGACCTTTGACTGTTTTGTATATTTCTGGATGGCGATTTAAGGAAGGTCACAGAGGTTTGGATCTGGGACTTAAAAATGGAGATCCTGTTTTTGCTATGCACTCCGGGATCGTTGAATATGTTAATAAAACTTATACAGGTTACGGATTTCAAGTTGTGCTGCACGGGGGCCCGTGGTGGACCCGATACGCTCATTTAGAGCGGTTGGGAGTGTCAAAAGGTGACGCTATTTCCAAAGGGACCGTTATTGGTTTAGGAAACAGTACAGGAAATTCAACAGGACCGCACCTGCACCTGGAAATTAAATATAATGGAAAATTTTGCGACCCTGAAAAAATATTATTTTGAGGAGACGTGCTAAAATGGAATTAGTTAAAATATTAATCTGGATGATACAATTAATTAGTGATTATGCTGTATTTGATCTTAACGAATTTGAGTTTATTGAAGTGGATCAACGACCTAAATTTTACCTGGGAATTTTCACTTTAAGACCGAAAAAGTAAAATCAGGTTATTAATTATTGGAGCGTGAAATATGGCAGGACAACATAAGGGCCCGCTGCGGATTGTCATTGAGGATTTTTTAGAGACATTTGCCCTGGGTAAAATTATCTCAAATTGGTTTAAGGAATTTGGAGAGGATCAAGAGCTTGAAATTAACCGGGTCAATGATGATTTAATG
>CAZHHT010000247.1:0-2118 GCA_964532455.1 uncultured Anaerolineales bacterium | reverse complement strand
CATACACGATGAAGCCCGTCCGAGGGACCGGCCTTCTCATTTCAATCTACTTACTGATGGTTTCAGGGTTCTATTATAAACGAACAATTGCCAGATAGGCTTGTATTCCCAGCGATGATTTGGGATCACAACTTCTCCTACTGCATGGATTCATATCAAACCAGGGGAAGATAATCCCTCTTGAAACAACAGAGGACTGAATTACAATTCAGGCATTATCTGATTATCCAGCTGGAAGGGTAATCAATCTATCCTTATTATCAATTGGGTAATTCTCAACTCACGGGTTCCGACTTCAGACAAGCTCATGGAAAAATCCCCTGTAGAAATATCAGTTCTTAGCAAATTAAAAGTATATCTACGGACCTACCCTCCCCAATTCTGGCTTTTATTCTGGGGAATGCTGATAAGTACTACCGGTAGGAGCATGATCTGGCCCTTCCTGGTTGTTTACATTAGGGAGGAACTAACCCTTCCTTTAACAACAATCACAAGTTTGATCTCCATTAATGCCGTGATGAGCCTCAGCTCGTCCCTGATAGCAGGCTCAATCACAGACAAAATTGGACGCAAATGGGCCATGGTCATCAGCCTCGCTGTAAATGGGATCACCTTTCTTCTCATGATTCCAGCGAACACTTATGGACAATATGCAGTCTTAATGGCTCTTCGGGGCACATTTCAACCGCTTTACCGGGTGGGTTCCGATGCCATGATTGCTGATTTGGTACCATCAGAACAAAGGGCAGGTGCTTATGCGTTGACCCGGTTAAGCAAAAATGTTGGTATCGCCATCGGTCCTGCATTGGGTGGTGTGATTGCCACGACATCCTATGGAATTACGTTTTCGATCGCTTCCGGAGCGACGATCTTCTTCAGTATAATAATTGCCCTGTTTGCCTTTGAAACATTGCCAGATGCCGCGCGAAAATTACAGGAGAGATTCGTCGAGAATCTACGGGGATATGAAAATATCTTTAAGGACCGAATCTTTACAAGTTTTATTGCAGGATTTACTCTCCGTCAGATTTCCGGCAGCATCCTCTGGGTTCTTCTCGGTGCATATGCTAAGGAAAATTATGGACTGGCAGAAAACCTGTACGGTTTAATCCCTACCACGAATGCCCTGATGGTGGTTTTCCTCCAGTTATTTGTAACCAGAAAGACCTCCCGGTATTCTCCGCTTAAAATCATGTCACTGGGTACATTACTCTATGGCATTGGTGTGGGCAGCATTGCGTTTGGAACTGGTTTCTGGGGGTTTCTGCTCAGTATGATCATTGTCACTATGGGTGAATTAATGGTAATCCCCACAGCCAGCACCTATACAGCCAACCGGGCACCAGAAAATATGCGCGGGAGGTATATGAGTCTGCTGGCTTTAACCTGGGGGGCGGGATCCATGGTGGGTCCACTCCTGGGTGGATTCCTGAACGACAACATCAGTCCAGCGTCTATTTGGTATGGCGGAGGGGCAGCCGGAATAATCGGCAGTGTTATTTTCCTGGTATTGGTGATAAAAACAGGCGGGGACAAATCGGCTGCCAACTAACTGGATTAATCAACAACTGTGATGGGCCAATTGGAACATCCCGGCAAATCAGAATATATTAAACCGCTGTATCAATCCTTGTGTAAAGCAGTTTCCATCAACTTTTGAATTCGGGGGATCATGGATGCCGGATCCGGGTGAATCCCCTCTATGAGCAAGGCACTTTCAAAGATCTGTTCAATAACCGTTTTTGCCAATTCATTCCCTTCCGAGAGGTCACAAATTTGCTGCAGGATTGGATGACCAGGGTTAATTTCAAGAATCTTTTTTGGTATCTGATATTCCTTATCCATCATCCGGTATACACGCTGCATTTCCTGGCCTAACGATCCTTTTGCGTCTACCAGCCGGGCGACCGAATTGGTCAGCCGGTCTGTTATCCGAACTTCAGTAACTTTATCTCCAAGCACTTCCTTAAACCTGCTGACCAGCTTGTTAATATCATCTTCCGATAATGGTTCAGACTGTCCTTTTTTCACACCTTCTTTGTCTTCATCAAGCATATCCGGGAGCTGAAGATCTGAATCGGCTACGTTCTGAAGTGAAAATTCTTTATATTCCCGCAG
>CAZHHT010000246.1:0-2185 GCA_964532455.1 uncultured Anaerolineales bacterium | reverse complement strand
GAGCTAATTATTTCCGGAAGCGGTCGATCAAAGTGTTGAACTCTTCATCCGAATAATAATGAATGGTAATGGTTCCTTTGCCGCTTTTACTTCGCGTCAGGCGGACTTTTGTTCCCAGCAAGGACTGCAATTCCTCTTCTATAGATTTAAGCTCGGGTGACTTGTTATCCTTTTTTAGCGGCTTGGGTCGCTTTTCACCTTTGAATTTATTGACCAGCACTTCCGTCTGCCTTACATTTAATTCCTTGGTCAAGATGGTCTGCAGGGCGGAACTCTGGGCTTTGATGTTAGGCAGAGCCAGGAGCGCCCGGGCATGACCCATGCTGACCTGGTTTTTCCGCACTGCCTGCTGAACTACATCGGGCAGATCCAACAGCCGTATGGTGTTAGTGACGGCGGCTCTGCTTTTGCCCACCCGTTTCGAAATTTCTTCATGGGAGAGGCCAAACTCGACCGAGAGGCTTTGGTAGGCGGTTGCAGTTTCCAGCGGGTTGAGGTCCGCACGCTGCATGTTTTCAATCAGCGCTACCAGTAAATGATCCTGGCTGTCTGCTTCCCGCAGGATAGCCGGCACGGTCGATAATCCAGCTAGTTTTGCTGCCCTTAAACGCCGTTCACCGGCAATCAGGGCATATTTTTGATCCGAGTTCGCAACTGGGTCCTGGGCTGACAAAACTAACGGTTGAATGATGCCGTGTTCCTTGATGGATGAGGCCAGTTCCTTTAATTTGTCTTCGTCAAAACCTCTCCGGGGCTGATGAGGATTGGCTGCGATCAGCTCCAGCGGGACTTCCAGGACTCCGCCAAATTCGGATAAGATTTCCCCTTCAGGATGGATAGGAATGAGTGCATCAAGGCCTTTTCCCAGGCCGGGTCGTTTGGCTGCCATATGTTTTTGAAAGTTTTTCCCTGGTAATATTAATTAATCTGAACTTTATTTTTATCTGAACCTATTATACCTCAGGAAGCTGGTGCCCATCTCCCAGCAGGAGTTCCTTTGCCAATTCTTTATAAGCATTGGCCCCGATTGAACCTGGAGAATAGAGAGAAATCGGAATGCCATAAGATGGCGCCTCAGCCAGGCGGATGCTGCGGGGAACGATGGTGTTAAAGACTTGCTCCTCGAAATGTTTTTTCACTTCCAATACCACATCATTGGCCAGGTTGGTTCGGGTATCAAACATGGTTAGGATAACCCCGCGGATAATCAAGTTTGGAGAGATCACCCGGCGAACCCTCTCGATGGTTGAGACCAGGTCTCCCAAACCCTCCATTGCCAGGTATTCACACTGCACAGGAATCAGGATACCATTCACAGCGGCCACTAATCCATTCAGTGTGAGCAGTCCCAGTGAAGGAGGGCAGTCCACCAGGATATAATCGTATTCTTCCGCCAGGGGAAGCAGTTTTCTCTTTAATAAAGTTTCTCGACTAACTTCATTCACCAACTCAATTTCTGCTCCGGCCAGATCCGGGGAAGCCGGCAGGATAGACAGTTTTAGTTTTGGATTATGCAGGATATAATCCCGGATATTTTTTTCTTCCAGAATTGCCTCATAGGTTCCTCCCGTAATATTTTTCTTGTCAATTCCCAGAGAGGAAGTGGCGTTTGCCTGGGGATCAATGTCTACCAGCAGGACATTTTGACCATAATAGGCTAAAAAAGCGCCCAGGTTAATCGCTGATGTCGTTTTTCCGACACCGCCTTTTTGATTGGCAATTGTATAAATTAATCCCATATCTCAGTGAACCTCTTGAATGGATTGTATCTCTGCTTCTGTGGGAATTCCCTCGATTCCCTGTCGGGTGACAGAGATCGCTGCTAGTGCTGAAGCCACCTGCGCAGATTCAATCAGCTTTTTACCATTAAGCGCGTAATTTATCATAAATGCTGCCGCAAATATATCACCAGCTCCGGTTGGATCCACCTCATCCCTTGGTTTAACGGGGATGGCGATGGTCTTTTCCTGACAATAAATCTCTGCCCCGGCATTCCCTTTCGTGAGGACCAGCAGGGGAAAAAGAGAGCGAAGCGGGTCGATTAATGACCGATTGAATCCCAAATCCTCAATGCTTAGAAATGCGACCGTTTTTTCTGGAAAGGGATTTTTCATCTTCGGGAAAGGTGAAGGTTGAATTAATCCTTTCCTATTCCATTCCCTCAGCCAGCCCTGGAGGGATAAAC
>CAZHHT010000245.1:0-2246 GCA_964532455.1 uncultured Anaerolineales bacterium | reverse complement strand
ATTTTCTGTCTCCTGGTAAAAATACCCTACATCTCGCGATACTTGCCTTCGACCATGTCCTCACCGCAGGGCTTACTGTGGCTGCCTCTATATCGCCACCGACGCCTATCAAATCATTATATCCTCAATCAGTGGCAGATCGAATTCCCCAGTAAAAAGGTATTCTGCGTCAGAGTTGATTTGGTCTATTATGATAGGCCGTCGGTTTCGTCCGCGAATTTCATTTTTTGCCGTGTTTGTAGCCACAGTGAAAATCCAGGTTTTTAGGGACGATCTATTATGAAATTGCGCTAAGGTGCGGAATATCTTAAAGAAGACTTCCTAGGTTAAATCTTCCACATTTTGTTCAGACGGAAAATAGCGCCAGAGTATCCTATTTATAAAAAGCGTGTTCCGCTGGAATAATTCGATAAACGGTCGTTCATCCTTGCTGCAAGATTTTATACATAAAGAGACGGGATCAGAATCACTCAGATTGTTTAGTTCATCCATTAAAACTACCAAGCCTGTGCTAATTATCCTGGCACAGGCTTGATCATTATAGATGCTGAAACGTATTTTTAGGAGGGTATTCTCAATGCTAAATTATTCGTCTTTCCCTTCCAGTTTTTTCGCCCAGCCTTCCACAAAACGCCCGGCTGTCTCACGGGAGCCAAGGCCAAACGCCAGTGCTATCGCAATTCCAATCGCACCCAGCATGACACCGAAGGTGATATTGACTATCTCGCCGGTGACGCCAACCTGCTGCAAAGCCATGGCAGCCACAAAGACCAGGATGGCAATTCTTACCAGGCCGGCCACGAGAGTGGGATTATCTCCCCCGGCTGCCAGGATCAGATTTCGAGCCAGGTTCGCCAGGTAAAGGCCAACTGCAAAAATGACCAATGCCAGCAGAATCTGACCGCCAAAAGCCATGAAGGTAGCCAAAATCTCAGCAAAGAATGCAAATCCAATCATGTTGGCAGCCTCAATGCCAGCCAGCAGCAACACCGCTATTAGGGCAACAATGCCGGCAACTTCTGAGAGGCTGCGCTGATCTTCGCGAGGGGTAACACTTAATCCTAATACTTCAGGGACTTTATCAAAACCTATCCCAGTTAAGAGATTGCTAACCAAATTAGATATCAGCTTTCCAGCGTAATAGGCAACCACCAGCACCAGAACAGCCCCGAAGAAGATTGGAATGCCGTTTAATACGACAGTGAGCATAGAAATCGATGGAGTGGAAATTGCCTCCACTCCGAGAGCGGTCAGGGCCGCAATTACTGCTGGGATCAGGATCAAGATGTAGACCACAGTACCGATGATTATGGACAGCGGTCGGGGCTGGGTTTCTCCGCTGACGCCGATTCGCTCGCCAAATTGATCGATTGTCGTTGCTGCCAGCAGATTTACAACAATCTGGCGGACTATCCGGGCAATCAGCCAGCCCACAAGTAAACTCAAGGCTGCTGCAAAGATGCTGGGGATAGCACCTAGAATGGCATCCACGACTCCTGTTACAGGTTCAACCAATCCCTGCATGCCGAGAGAATTTAATACTGCAGGCAAGAAAAGCAGGAAGACCAGCCAAAAAACTCCATGCCCCAGCGATTCTGAGATATTTACATCAGGCTCATCAATATCTGCATGAGCAGCCAATCTTTCGTCCAATTTTGTTATCTTCATCGTGCGAAGAATGACGAACCGGACAACTGTAGCTGACACCCAGGCCACCAACAGTATCAATAGCGCACCAATTAGTTGAGGCGCTGCCAGGGCGATTTGTTCCAGCATGGCATTAAGAGGCGTTGCTACTGCCGGAAGCTTGACAGCCTGGAAAAAAGCCACAAGAACAAAAAGCATAATCAGGTAGAACGCAGCGGCAGAGACCCATTTTTCAAGGTTCAACTTGGCCGGTTCCTCCCCTTCAGCAGCAGCACCTGCCAGGCGCTCATCCAGGTTGATGCGCTTCATCAGGCGAAAAACCAATGCTTTAACTATGCGAGCAATGATCCAGCCGATGAGCAAGATTCCCAAGCCTGCGAGAAGATTCAGCATATCCTCACTAAGTAAGGTTGTTAATTGAGCCAATATATCATTAAACATTTTCACATTCTCCTTTTCTAAGGTTATTCTTGGATTCAAGTTACAAGTGCAACTTTGAAGGTTGAGAGAGGTAAGCTGGAGCAAGCTTTTCTAAAACGATCTGGGTGTCAATAGCTGGTAAAGCTGCTAATGGCACAGCATCTTTGATGCGGAAAATT
>CAZHHT010000244.1:0-2251 GCA_964532455.1 uncultured Anaerolineales bacterium | reverse complement strand
CCGGTTCTCACTGGAGCTGGAACTGGCAGCCTCTTGCGCGCGGCAAAAAGGGAATAGAGCTGTGGTTCTGCTGGACGGCCCGATCCTTCCCCCGGGACGAACATCCCATGAACGGGAAGGACTGGGAAAGGAACTTCTTGACCGGGCCCTTTCTGAACTCGACGATTGTGTGGGGCAGGGGGGGATCATTGCCGGCTTCACGCCCAACGGTCATGCCCGCTATGTTGCAAACCTGCTCCTGGCTATAGTTGGAGAGGATAACGATGACAGGCAGCTGCCGCTGATCGATCGCACAGTGGTCAAATCGCTGATCGGTAAAGGCCAGCGGACCGCTCTTTACAAAAGGATGGCGCTTGACGAGAGGGAAGTCTATTTCTTCTATACCACCCAGGGAAGGGTTGAATTTCCTTTCCAACCCAGTCCCCAAACGATCAGCAGTGTCTGGAGTTGTGTTGAAGATGGCTACCCGTCAGAACTTGCAGCTGCTCACCACCTGGCTGTTATTCCCAGGGGTACTGCTACCCATCTCAAAGCGATCGTCCGGTTCAACCTACAGGAAGAGATCACCGGCAAACAGATCGCAAAACTCATCGCCTAAATAAAAACCAATCAGTAGACCAAATTAAATAAGCCTGAAAAAACCCTGCTGCAACGCTGAGCGGGGTCTATTTTTGGGTGCTATTCACGCATCAGGAGGACAAAAAGATGACGAAACATCAAGTTTCTATATCTGCCCAATTTGTGCGGAACGTAAAACGGATGTGGGACAGCCCCTTTGCAGCCTATAGGGAGATCATCCAGAACGCATTGCGGGCAGGGGCAAAAACGATCCGGGTTACCTACCAGGACAACCAGCTGACCGTTATCGATGATGGGAAGGGATTTGCTGACCTGCAGTCTCTTTTGGTCATTGGCGAGTCTGATTGGGGTACGGAGATCATCGAGCCTGCCGGGGTCGGGATCTATGCTGCTCCCGCTTTTGCAGAACGGGTGACCATCCAATCTGGGTCGCGGGTACTGGTCCTAAATTCATCCCTGTTTGAGACCGGACTGGTAGAAGAAGAAAAGAGTAAGGGATCCATCAATGGGACCAGGGTTGTTGTAGAGGGAATTAAACTCGATAAAACCAGGATCGATAATCTCCGGGGTTATGTGAATGTAGATTTTTACTACAACGGGGATCTGATCCCTCATCCGTTAGAAGGGATGAAGTTCATCACCACGCCCTACGGCAAGCTTTACCTGCAGCATCATTCTGAATTCCCCCGAACCCACTATAGCTACTATGCCAGCGTGGTCTGGGAAGGCTACCCACTGGATTCCCGGTATGTCACCCTGCCGGGGACCTGGGTGGTGGACACTGCGGCGGTACCGAATGAACTCAGGCCCCAGCTTCCCCACCGCGACCGGCTGATCAAAAATGATACCTACCACCAAACCATCAAAGAGATCAATAAATTCTTTGGCGACTGGGCTGAATCCCAGCTCAAGCCAGTAGATATCAAAAATATGCCTGGGCGTGGAAAGTATGACAAGATCGCCAAGCAGCTCGAGAAAGAGCTTGCTCGCAGTCAGATTTCCGGAGCCCTGGTAAAGAAGGCCCAGGAGTATTTTTATACCCTGCAGAAGGTCCCTATCCTGGATAGTCCGGACATCAACTGGGATGGGGCTTTTGGTTATGTTGACGGCTTTGAAATGGAAAAGATCTACACCCGCAATGACCTGGTTCTCAAGGTCTCACTTCCCTGCGCGGAGTATGAAGGTTTCCTTGAGATGCTGATCAATGCCCAGGCAGAGCAGCCCCTCCAGATCTCCTATGTCGAGAAAAAGAGGCAAAGCAATCTCAAACCCATCAATCTGCACAAGGAAGATGGCGGTTGGTACTGTGACGGCTGGGAACTGGATGGGGGATATCTGAGGGGACTCGATGTGATGGTCTGGCCCACTGACGGGGAGAGGGTCGTCTACACGGGGAAACCCACTTCGATCGCCGAACATGCGCTTTCAAATGCCGAGTTGTGGTCCATTGCCCTGACCCACGTCAACGAAGGCACCCTGTCACAGTACTGGGGTGAGGACGGCAGCAGCTTTGTGGTCCTTCCAGGTGAAGTTCTGAGGGATGTTTACCGGGCAGCTGGAAAACGCGAGGAAGATGCCCGCACCTATGTCAAACTGCAGCAGGTCAAAAAGGTGCTTACAGAATGGGGTCTTCCTGAAGAATACCGGAAGATCGCATTGGAACATGTTGATG
>CAZHHT010000243.1:0-2253 GCA_964532455.1 uncultured Anaerolineales bacterium | reverse complement strand
TGTTGAGGTGAGCTCAGGAAATGCCATTAACAACATAGCTGACGTATACCCCGGGGGAGTGATGATTGAGTATTACTTCTCCGGTTTTGATCCGCAATATGGCGGTCTGGATTGGAGAAGTATAAGACTAGTTTTCATTCAGGACAATCTTACCTGGTACCTGGCTGCAATTATCCATGGAGAATGGACAATTTAATTAAAATGCTCCGTTATCATCTCAGAATTACGGAACATACCTAAAATAACAAATTCAATCTATGAAAAAAAATTTCTACCAGACAACCATCCTGATCATCCTCCTCGGAACCCTATTTATCGGCGGCAGATATTTGTTATCCAATAGGACACAGGAACAAAGCGCCGATGAAACAACACAGCTCCCAAACCTCCCCGATAACCTGCCTATACTAACACCTGTTCCAACATCCACACCGATCCTACCTCCCCTTCAAAGTACTATTCCCGGAGATATATATTATTTTTACGGGGACTGGGAATCAGCAATCACCAGCTATCAGTCTACCCTGGATAACGCTTCCTCTCCGGATCAGATCAGCGCAGCTTTGTTAGGGTTGGGAAAAGTCTATTCCCAGAAGCAGGATTATCAGCAAGCCTTGGATTATCTGCGGCTGTTGGTTTCAACCTATCCGGATTCTGTCCTGATCCACAAAGGATTTTTCGCCCTGGCAGAGACTTTCACAGCATTGGATCGGCACCTGGAAGCTGCAGACGCCTACAATTTATACCTTTCCCGCCGCCCGGGAATCCTGGATGCATTTGTGCAGCACAGAAGAGGCGATGAACTCTCCTCAGCCGGAGAGCCCACCCAGGCAATTGAGGCCTATCAGGCAGCCATCGCCGCGGGAAGTGGAGACTCTCTTTTTACACTCCAACTAAAAATCGGTCAGCAGTATGCCTCTCTGGAAGATCATGCTACCGCTATTGTGATTTACAAAGATGTAAATATTCAAACCTCCAATGATTACGCAAAAGCCCGGTCAGATTATTTACTGGGTCTCTCTTATTTGGACCTCGGTCAGAATGACTTGGCTGAAGCAGCGTTCCAGGACGCAGTGATTCAATACCCCCTCAGCTACGATTCCTATTTAGCATTGTTGGAATTGGTAAACGGAGGTTTTGAGATCAACGACCTTGACCGGGGTTTAGTAGATTATTTTGCTGGTCAATATAGTCACGCAGTAGAAGCTTTTGACCGCTACTTAATTGAACCGGACGCCGGGGATCTGGGCACAGCCCTGTATTACAAAGGATTTTCTCTGCGGGCAATGGGTAGGCACGAGGAAGCGCTGCATGCCTGGGATATTTTAATCAATCAATATCCGGACCACTCTTACTGGGATCAAGCATGGGAATTTAAGGCCTATTCACTCTGGTTTTATTTGAACCGTTACAATGAAGCCAGTCAGGTTTTGCTGGATTTTGTCAGCAAGAGCCCCTACCATCCACGGGCAGCTGAATTCTTGTTTGATGCAGCCAGAATCGAGGAACTGACTGGTGATCTAGAAACCGCGGCAATCCTCTGGAAACGGGTTTTTAATGAATATCCAACTTCTTCGTATGCCAACATGTCCTTATTTAAAAATGGTATCTCCCGGGTAAGGCTGGGCGCTTTTTCGCAGGCGCTGGATTCATTCTCTACTTACCGCGATGCTACTCAATCATTCGAAGAACTCTCCCAGGCACTGTTCTGGATCGGGAAAGTATATGATATGCAAGGTAATTCTGATGCGGCATTGGCATCCTGGAGTAAAGCCGCCAATAAGGATCCCACCGGGTACTACAGCGAACGGGCTCGCGATCTACTGCAGAACCGGCATCCATTCACGCCACCACAAGACTACGATATCGGTTTTGATGTCCTGGCAGAACAACAGGAAGCTGAGGCCTGGATTAAAGAAACCTTTTCAATTCCTCCCGAAACAAATCTGGGCAGTCTTGGTTTATTGAGAAATGATCCGCGGCTAATCAGCGGCACCGAGCTATGGGAATTGGGTTTGTACAGCGAAGCTCGAGCTGAATTTGAGGAACTCAGAAATGAGACCAGTTTTGATCCCGTCAGCAGTTACAGGTTGGCCAACTATTACATTGATCTGGGTCTTTACCGTCCGGCTATCTTTGCTGCCCGTCAAGTATTAAATTCAGCCGGCATGGATGACGCCGCAACCATGAACGCGCCTTCCTATTTTAATCACATCAGGTTTGGAACTTATTACAGCGACCTGATCATCCCCG
>CAZHHT010000242.1:0-2272 GCA_964532455.1 uncultured Anaerolineales bacterium | reverse complement strand
TGGTTTTCCAAAGGGAGTATCCAGAAAGTGTTCTATAACCTGGGTTAATCCGGGAATTTTATAAAGACCTGAGCCGCCGATGACGGCAAAAAGGGGGTGGTTTGGCATTTTGTATCCTTCGAACTATTCTCCGTAAAAAAATAGAGCTTGTTTTATTCTACAAATAAAGGATCATTCAAATTATAGAAGAATTAAAAACTTTTCACAAGATGGACATTCATCACCCGCTGAAATCTGACCAGATTTCCAATTCATAGAGAGCCAGGATTTATTTCTTAAAATTGACAGGTAAAATTCCTGAAAAATATAACAGAATTCGGTATACTGAAGGTAATGATCGAGAATAAGAGAGCAGGGTTTGAAGAGTTAGCGCATACTGCGGACCTGGAAATACGGGTCTGGGGTAAGGATATGGTTTCCCTTTTTCGGCAGGCTGCGGCCGGAATGATCCATCTTTCCGATGTTGAAGGGTTAATGGAGGGAATTTCATCCGTGCAGCAAGACATTTCCCTCGAGGCTATGGATTTTGAAGGGTTGTTAATCTTGTTCCTGGAAGAACTTCTGTACAGGCTTACCGAAGACTATATGGTGTATGAGATTCTAAAACTTTCAATAACCAGCGATTATACTCTCAAGGCGAAGTTGAAGGGGGCCCAGATCAAGTCCTACCAGAGAGATATCAAAGCCGTAACTTATCATAATCTGAATATCAGAACCACTGCGGATGGTTATGAGGTGAATATTGTCTTTGATATCTGAGCGCCCTCTTTAAAGGTAGTCTGGCATGGTTTCTATTAATGATCTGAAAAGAATCAATTCCTATGAGTGGGAAATCCCTCAATCCTACCGGGCTGATATGCGAGTTCCGGTGCGGATATTTGCGTCAGAGGAGCTGCTGAAGGGAGTTACCCGTGACAAATCTCTTGAGCAGGCAGTCAATGCCTGCGCTTTACCCGGATTGGTTGGCAGTGTGATGGTTATGCCTGATATGCACCAGGGCTATGGATTTCCTATCGGCGGTGTGGCGGCCACAAAATATCCCCAAGGTGTTATCTCCCCGGGCGGAATTGGGTATGATATTAACTGCGGCGTTCGATTGCTGGGCAGCAGATTATCCTATCAGGAAACAAAACCATACCTGGATGAACTGGCAACTGCCCTGAACCAATTCTGTCCCAGCGGTGTCGGGAAAAGCGGTCATCTCCGGTTAAGCACCAAAGAGGTGGAGGATGTTTGCCGGGAGGGATCCCGCTGGGCGAAAAAAAAGGGATATGCGTCCGATCAGGATTTACGCAGAACAGAAGAAGGCGGCCGCATTCAGGGTGCAGACCCTCGTTACTTAAGTCCCCGGGCGCTGAATAGGGGAACAAACCAGGTTGGGTCGTTAGGTGCCGGCAACCACTTTATTGAGATTGATCTGGTGGCGGAAATTTATGATCATCAGGCAGCCCAGGTGATGGGATTGAGGGCAGGGGATCTGGCGCTACAAATCCACTGCGGCTCACGGGGGCTGGGCCACCAGGTTTGTTCGGATTATGTAAAATCCTTGCAGCAAGTTGTCCACCGTTATGGGATTGAGCTGCCGGACCGGTCTCTGGTCTGCGCGCCGCTGGATTCTCCGGAAGGGGAAGCTTATTTATCCGCTATGGTCTGTGCAGCCAATTATGCTTTCGCCAACCGCCAGGTCCTCAGTTATTACGCCCGGGAGGCGTTCGAAAGTGTCCTGGCGGGCAAGGTGAGCGACTGGCATCTGTACCAGATATATGATGTTGCCCATAATATAGGAAAAATTGAAACCCATCAAATCGGGGGGAAATCAATTCAAGTCTGTGTTCACAGGAAAGGTGCAACCCGGGCATTTGGTCCCGGTGCAGATGATTTGCCCTCAGAATATAAAAAAATAGGTCAACCCGTTTTGGTACCGGGAAGTATGGGAACCTCATCCTGGGTTTTACGCGGGACCAAAGAAGCCATGAAGCGCTCTCTGGGATCATGCTGCCACGGCGCAGGGCGGGTGATGAGCAGGACACAAGCCAAAAAAACCATCTGGGGGGAGGATCTCCGGAAACAGCTTGAAAGAGATGGCATCAATATCAGGGCTGGATCTATGGCCGGATTGGCTGAAGAAGCCCCCGCGGCCTATAAAGATGTCGATTTGGTGGTGGATACAGTCATCGGTGCCGGTATTGCCGCCAAAGTTGCCCGGCTGAAACCGCTGGTTGTGATTAAAGGATAGAATAATCGAATTCTAGACTGGAGAGGGGGTTATCCT
>CAZHHT010000241.1:0-2290 GCA_964532455.1 uncultured Anaerolineales bacterium | reverse complement strand
GGTGTCAATAGCTGGTAAAGCTGCTAATGGCACAGCATCTTTGATGCGGAAAATTAGTCACGCCGGCAACATGCACACATTCTCCCAAAGCGCCCGCTATAATGGTTTTCATGTCAGCGATCCAAGTAGGGGGCTAGTTTTTTGATGCGCTTTTTTTGCTTATTTCCCTTGACCTCTTGCATCCTTTGGTACTCCCGCTTTGCGCGTTTCGACCTTCTTCGTCGAAAATGGCTTTTATGACCTTTCACCTGCATGATTTTTCCACTGCCGGTTTTTCTAAAACGCTTGGCAGTGGCTTTGTGTGTTTTGATTTTTTTCTTTCCCATAGTCTCCTCCCGTATTCGGTGCCATTTCTACCTTCGCTTATGTCGTTTATTTTATTAGTTTCTTCCTCCGGCGAATTGCTTTCTTCTTCTGCATCCTTCGACGCTCACCTTTTGATACATACCAGCGTTTTTGCCGAACAGCACTTAGCTTCCCTGATCGAGACACACTTTTGCGGAAGCGTTTTATTAACTGTCGTTGGGTTTCATGACGGCGCAATTCGACCTTAACCAATTAGCCTTCTCCTTTCACGGATTAGATTAAACGGATACTATGCGTCAAGAATCTAAACACATGGCTGGATGCCGTGTTATTGGCAGAGAACTAACCTAAGTTATGATCACGTGGGATTACAATATGCTTGCTTAGGATTGTATTCTGAAACCCACTCCCCCCTCTTGTTTGGTCGTTCGTTAGACCCTTACATCGAGTCTAGTGTATGAAATCTCGCTCCAACCATGCCCCCAATATACGCGAGATACTTGAGGATTTTGATTATAACATATAGAAATATTACACAATTGCAACGAAAGCGTAAATTTGGGTTGGGGCAAATACGCCCCGCTTATTACAGAAAAGAAAGGATCTCCTATCTGCAAGGAAACCCGAGATTCTCAGATCTGATTCCCCACACATCACTATTATATAAAGTAGATCAATTCATCCGATAGACTACCAATTGTTAAACATATTGTTGGATTAAGGGCAGGAATAATCTAGCCAGGCTTAAGAAAATTAAGAAACCGATCCCATCAGTAATCGCAGTAACCAAGACTGATGACGCCAGGGCAGGGTCCTGACCGACAAATTCCAAAATCAGCGGCATTAGTGTCCCCACAACACTTGCTACAAACATATTTCCCAATAATGCAAGGCCTAGAATTAGTCCAAGGTAAGGATTTGATTGCCAGAAACCAACTCCCACTCCAACAATTAGACCAATAACTGCTCCTAATACTATACCTGCAGCAATCTGGCGTAATAAAATTGGCCAGACTTTTTTAGGAGCTACTTTACCTAATGCTAAGGATCGAACTATCATAGCTACGTTCTGGTTTGCCGCATTTCCGCCCTGGGCTGCTACAACGGACTGAAAAAATGCCAGCACAGCTACTTTCACAAAAAGATCACCAAAATTACTGATTACCCAGGATCCGATTAATGCGGTGACCGTGTTTAATAACAACCAGGGCAACCGGCCTTTTAGCTGCAGGAATAATCTACTTTCCGGTTCGAGGGTAATATCGGAAACGCTTGCCAGTCGATAAATATCCTCAGTCGTCTCATCTGCCAATACATCAAGGATATCATCGTGAGAAATTACACCCACCAGCTGATCCATCATATTTAATACGGGGAGTGCTGACAAATCATAATGCTTCATTACGCCAGCCGCTTCTTCCTGGTCCTGCATTGCCTGAACACTTACGACTTTGCTGCTCATAATAGCTTTGATTTCCTGGTCAGGATCCGCGCAAATCAACTCCCTCAGCCCCATTACTCCCAGCAATTCTTTTTCTTTATTGACAACAAATATGTAGTATGGAATGTCAGATTTTAAATCTGTTGATCTTAAATATTTAATAGCAGAATCTACAGTATTTTCAGGGTTCAACAACAAAAAGTCGGTAGTCATTCTGCCACCAGCTGTATCATCAGGATAATTAAGAAGGGGCAGAATTCCTTCCGGATTTTCCATAAGTGATATGATCTTACGGGCTTCCTGTCCAGACAGGTCACCTAATAGGTCTGCAGCCTCGTCAGGATCCATTTCGTCAATAATATCTGCCAGGAAGGGCAGGGTTAAATTTCTAGACGCGGTTAAGGTTTGTTTGTCATCCAACTCGTCGAAGATATCAGCAACTTCGGAGACACCCATATTTTGGAGCAACTCAGCTTGTTTTCTCGGTTTTAGTTCGCTAAATACCTTCGCCTGATCCGCCGGATGCAAAGCCCGGATGAGTTC
>CAZHHT010000240.1:0-2310 GCA_964532455.1 uncultured Anaerolineales bacterium | reverse complement strand
ATCCAGTATTTGTGCCAGTTCCCGGACAGTTATACTGGCTGGCAATTCTATTTGTTTGATCTCTTCCCCGTTTTCGCTCATGTATTACCTCGTTGGTCCTGGTTTACTTACCTATTTCATTCCCGGGACGCTTACTCCTGATCAGTCTCCGTCATAATTTGTCCCGATAGGATGTCCTGGTAATGAAGTAGTCTCTCCCGGTCCTGCTCTGTAAAATTGGTTTTCAAAGCCCTTTCAAGGGATTTTTTTAATCCAATTTCCCAACAAGAAGGATCCGCATGCAGATAAGCTCCCCTGCCAGCTAGCTTGCCAGTTTCATCTACAAAAACCCCTTCATCCGTCCGAACAATCCGGACCAGGGATTTCTTGTCCTGGCTTTGCCGGCAGGCAACACACATCCTTTGCGGTTTATGCTTTCGTCGTGCCATTAAATTTTTCCCAATTACTCCTCATCCTGAGTTTCAGTTTCTGCATCGCTGCTCTCAGCATCAGTCTCACCCGCTGTATCTGGATCACTTTCATCTTTCCCGGCGGCTGGATTTCCTTCAGCGACCTCTTCTTCGGTCTCTGTCTCGCCGGTCTCAACAATCTCTTCCACCTCAACACCAGGATCAACTTCTCTATCAGCTTCGGATTCTTCCGTTTTAGTCTCTGCCGTATCTTCCTCGCTAGATTCGATTTCTTCAGTTTCAGTTTCCTCTGCTTCAGATTCCTCTGCATCGGTTTCTTCAGCATCGGATTTGGTCTCTTCCTCTGCATCTACCTCGTTGCTCTCGGCATCGTCCACGTCAGTCTCGTCTACGTCGGTTTCCTCCGCGTTGGCTTCCTCGTTCGCAGCGGCTGAGGGGCTGGCATCTTTCTCCAGTTCTTCCGGAATCGCTAATTCCTCCGGAAGAGGTTGGTAACCAATCATTACTTCCAGCGCACTCTCGATTTGTTTGATGTAGGAAGGTCCGATGCCATCAATATTGTTTATTGAATCCGGGACCAGGAGCAGCTTGTAGGCCAGCTCACCAACATTAGAATATCCAGCTTCGCTCAACAGGTTTTCCACCTTGGTGGGCAATCCCAGGGTCATAATCGGCAGGTCATAAGCATCATTGGGTACGGCTTTTTTGGTTGCCTGGATCCTGGCCTTCTGCTGATTGGTAATCTGCTGTCGTTCTTTGATCAGCCCGGATTCTATTTGACTATTAAATTTATACAGTTCCCGGTACTCTTCCGGAGAAATCGGTCTTCCTTCTGCTTTTTTACCCATAATAGTCTCAATTCTGGGGATCGCAGCCGCTTCCAGATCCTGGTAATGAGTGTATTTGGGATCATTCTGAATCTTAAAGAGTGTTTCAGATGTCGCTTCGAAAAGACCCTTAATATCTATCCGCCAGCCGGATAATTTCGCTGCCAGCCTGGCATTCTGTCCGTTGCGTCCAATCGCCAAACTGAGCTGATCCTCAGGAACAACCACTGTTGCAGTCGGCATGCCGTCGGTTTCTTTATTGAGGAAAACGCTTAATACCCGGGCAGGACTTAATGCCTTGGCTATAAATTCTTCCGTATTCGGATTCCATTCAATAACGTCTATTTTCTCATCACTTAATTCCCGGACAATAGCTTGAATCCTGACACCGCGGATGCCTACACAGGCACCAACTGGATCCACCCCGGGTTTGAGAGCAGTAACCGCAACCTTAGAACGGTACCCGGCTTCACGGGCGATTGACCGGATCTCCACCAAACCCTGGTAGATTTCAGGGACTTCATTTTCCAACAACCGACGCAGAAAATCCCGATGACTCCGGGAAAGGATAATCCGCGGCTCGCGGGTGGTCTCTTCTACATCCAGCAATAGCGCTCGAATTCGATCATGCACCCGATAATATTCTTTGGTTATTTGTTGATTGCGGGGCATTTTGCCCTCTGCGTTGATATTTAAACCAATTGTCAGTTCATGACGGTGAACTGCCTGAATCACGCCGGTCACTATCTCACCTATCTTGCCGCTGTAATATTCATATTGAGCGAGGCGCTCAGCCTGGCGGATGCGCTGCTGAATTACTTGCCGGGCGGTCTGGGCTGCCACGCGGCCAAAATCCTTCGGGGTGCTTTCCACCATTTCCAGATCGCCGTAGGCCGTATCTTTGTTTACCTTTCTGGCTTCAGCAATGACAACCTCAGTCCGATCATCCATGACATCATCAACAACTTCCTTTTCAACAAAAACGGTCACTTCCCCGGTTTCGAGATCGATTTCAGCCTCAACCTTTTGAGCACTGGAAGCGTTTACAGACCGCCTGTAGGCAGAAACCATGG
>CAZHHT010000239.1:0-2325 GCA_964532455.1 uncultured Anaerolineales bacterium | reverse complement strand
TGTCCTGGGCATCATCAGAGAACATTTCGCGGATATCATTAGCATAATTCATCCCGCCACTCGGCCGTTCTATGGAAAGGACTTCGCCTTCCTCACTTAGGTGGATGACAGCTACAGTGTTTATGCTGGGGTACGAATCATCAGTCTGGGGAAAAGGGACGGTTGTCGTGCAAGCAACCCACACATATAACGCATTTACAGATTCGTCTAAAACCTCCCATTCGCAGACTACTTCGTCTGTCGGAGAAGAAGGGATCATGCTCTGCGCTAACGCAATTTCATACTCTCTCCAGTGTTTAAGAATGCCAGCCAGTTGAGGTGGAATTGGCGTTGGCGTGAGGGTTGCCGTGGCGCTCGAGATCGGGGTGGATGTTTGGGTTGGAGAAGGCGTGTTTTCTGGAGACACCTGGGCACAAGCGGAGAGGCATATCAAAATAAACCCTACAAATAGAGCTCTCCTAAGATTCATTGCTCGATCCATAGACATTGCCATGATTAGCTATATCATAATCCAGAATTGTATCTAAAAATATTTAACAAGTACCTATTTCTGATTATATATCTGCTATTCCTAAACAAATAAATGGCAGTGTGAGATCTTCCCTGAAAGAACGAAAAGAATTGACAGATTATTTTGGTATCGAGCCGCTAAACCAGTTGATTTGGTATGGGATTTTTAGTGCGGTTCTGGTGCAATCTTGGTGCAATTAATGCGAAAATCTCCTTTTTTATAGTCAAAAAGGGGAGCTTCAGCATAGATTTGCCCTCTAAAATAGGGGGGTGAAAGAGGTAGAAAGGGCTGGCGTCTGACATGAGATCAGGTATTTCTAAGCTTTAGCGTCCAAAAAAGAAGAAGATGATCTTCTTTTTTGGATTGGGATAGTCTGATCCTAATCCAGATTCCTGGCCCGCTTATTCCAATACCTGATCGCGGAATACACACCTTGCCATCCCGTCGCGGCGAAGAACAAAGTGAACATGGCATAAACAGCGGTTATTTTGAGGTCGATCTTCTGGTAATACTCCAGCGGATCATCCGCGGCGACATCGGTGACTATCCAGGGTCTGAAGAGACCAAAACTGGATTGGTTCCAGGTGTGATAGGTGTCTGTGGAAGCGTGGGGACCGGGCCTGAGAATGATCCAGGGACCAGGGTTGGGATATTCATCCAGGATCGACAGGTCAGGGGTGTGGGCCTGGAACTGGCTCTCGGTTCTGGCGAGGAACAGGATCGCGCCAACCCCAAGCAGGGTGACAGCCGCGATTAAAAAGGCGACCAATTTGGTTTTTCTTTTCCTGACAGCCAGCGGACCGGCCCCAGGCCAAGCGGTTTCCGCTTCTTCATCATAGGTCCCGGAGCCATAAGACAGTCTGGGGTAGCGCTCGTACAATGTTTTGGCCAGGACCTCCAAAGGAAAATCCACGGCAAAGTCCTGCAGAAAAACTTTCCCAGTCTCAAACTTTAATACTAGCAAAGAAGTTTCAGTGAAAGAATACTGGTTAAAAGGCCGATTGAGCTGCAGTTCATACAGATCTTCTGCACGGTATAGCTTTTCTCGGATGAAGGAAATCGCAGTCAATCCTCTGGCGTTGAAGATATACCTGCGAGGAATGTAAATAAAGAAACCCGCACCAATCACGGCCACAAGCATCCCGAGAATCCCTATTGGGATGTATGCGTAACGAAATGCATAATACACACTTCCAAACCCAACCAGAATTATCACCACTGAAAACACTGGCAGCCAAAGGCGGGAATGGATTTGAATCGGGAATGACAGGCTTGCTTCGCGTTCCTTATTTGGACATAACTTGTCCAGCAGTGAGTAGAATAGCATGTAGTCCTTAAGTTGCTTCTCGATAATTATCTTGCATTTCAATCCTTGTATGACAAGCCTATCACCCACGACACGATGCTCGATTTTCAGCACCACAGTGAATGGGATGATAATTTTTTTGCTGAATCTCTGAAATGAGACGGCATAGCTGTCGATCACAATCTGACCGGAAAATATATATACGAGCAAAACGCTCATCAGTCCCACAATTAAAAACAGTAATGGAACCCATAATGCGAGACGCTGCTCCCTGACCAGGGGGGATGTATAAACAGCAGCCACGAGAAAGGCGGGTCCCCCAATACCCAGGATAATTCGGATCAAAATTGGATAGGTAAATTTGATCGGATTGTCCAGCTCAAAAGACCGGTTTGGCTTACTACGTATATCCATCTTCAGTTAATATAAACCAATTCTTATTTCCTCCAATGTCACCTTCTATGATGGTGGTTTTGTCAAGGGTGACAGCCTTACAGGTCCGGTCCAC
>CAZHHT010000238.1:0-2377 GCA_964532455.1 uncultured Anaerolineales bacterium | reverse complement strand
CACAGCAGCCAGATGCTTGGCAATCCTGTGCGCAGCAGCAATCAAAAAGTGCCCGCTACCGCAGGCCGGGTCACATATCTTGAGATCAAGCAACGCATCAACTTTATTTTCTTCCTGTAGAGCTTGTTCAATTACTGGATCTAATGCAGAATCCAACAGGACCTGGATCAATCCTTCAGGTGTGTAATAACTCCCAGTAGTCTTCCTTTCGTGACCGACAGCCGTGGTTAGATTAAAACTAGCTGCATCCACATTCATCTCCGGGTGTAGTTCTAGCAGGCTCTCATACACACTACCTAGTTCTTCCGGTCCAAGGTTCTTGTAGTCCACCGGGCGTAAGGTATGGTTATCCACTGTATACGCCAAAGCCCGTACCGCATCTAATAGATTCCGGTTGGGTAATTCCGCCTCGCCAAGGTCAGCAGTAGAATCATCTGCGAATAAGAATCCTCCCAAAGCAGGCAAGGCTAATTCCTCACATCCTTCCAGGCCTCCTAATTTGTTATTGACCAAACGCAAAGTGTGATAAAGATTTGAATGCCGAGAGCCACGACTTCGCTCCGCTAAACGCCTGAGCCGTTGAGTGGAATAATAATCAGTGTAAACCTGCCTGGCCCTTATATCAGATTCTGGATGAAATAGTAAGTCACGGTCTTCAGCTACAAATAGGAAGATCAACCGGTAGACCAGCCGCAGTAATTGTCTGTAATAATCCTGGGTATTCAATTCCCCACTCCGCAGCTTTTCTCGAAGTACTTGATTAACCGTGTGTGCTAAAAAGCCCGTACCGAGGTGTATGATGGCCTGCTCTACCCCGTTTCGTAATTGATCTAATGCCCGTGCACCCTGTTCCTGTGCTTCCTTCGACCATTTCTCCAGCCAGAACTCCTCTGGCTTATCCCCCTCAACTCTCGATTGGTGACAGAGCAGCCATAATAGCACAAAGTCAGCATAAATTTCCCCCTCCATCATCGAGTGCAGGTCAAATTCTACATATGCCTGTCGAGTTAGGCTTACATTGTCTCGCATTATCCTTAGCTGCAGACCATTAGACATGAATGCCCAGAGATGATCATCAGAGCGGTTTAAGAATTCTTGGACCATACTGTGCGGACTGGTTCTAGCTGCACCAGCAATACCCGGGGTTCGCTTATCGAGTGCGATCCGAAAACCCAGCATATGGATGGGAGCTTGGCTCCAGAGATGTGAAATCGGGTAAGATTTTCCATCGATAGTGAAGGCTATGCTGGTTTGTAAACGGCCATAACCCAACTCTTGAAAGAGTGGTAAAAGCCAACGCTTCCTGGTTTCTGTGGTACCTGGTTGTCCTTCAAGAGTTTTTTCTTGGGCTAATTTGAAATTATCCCAGGCTCCAATAAGACGATTCCAGGAGCGATTAATGGCTTCACTCAACTTTTCATTTTGGAGGAGGTGGTAATCTGATGGATCTAATCCTTCCAAACCATTATTAGAAGTTGATGATGGAGGGGTTTCAGAGATACGTATCAACATGTCCGGGGGCAGGATTGCACCCTCAGTTCGGATAGTTGTAAAAGTATTCTTGTGTTTTACTTTCATTTACTCTTTAATTATGTCGATATCGGAATCGTCGCCATTCTCTTCAGAAGCATTCTCTATACCACTATCATAATCATCAATGATACGGCTGAACCATAAGATAGCTGCTTCACCAGTCTTTGACTCTATATCTGATGGCTGCCGATTATGTTGAATGCAATTTCTGAAAGCACCAAAAGATGAGAAATGTTTTTGAAGTTCATTTTTCTTAATAAACATTTCTTCAAATAGACCCCAATTAATTAGAATGATTTTTTCATAGTGGGCTGTATCTAAGAAATCCAAGCGTTGTCGTCCTGTGTTAAATTTATTTGGATCATCATAGGAATGGCGAGATATCCATTCCTTAATCCTTTTTTGTGCATAATCTTGTACATCTCCAGGGATTGATGTCTTCCAATAGTTTTGTCCAACCGTTGCTGTAAGTCTTTGATCAATAAAGTCCCGGATTTTTATTTCCAGTATATCAACATCTCCAAGGATTGGTTCTGTTACACCAGTTTTATCAATTGCTTTGGGCCCGAAAATAATTAGCCCATTTAACTCTTCAGAAATTTGGATAGCTCTCTGATTTATGAATTGATCATAGTCATCCGACCAGATCGCACTGGCACTTTCAATTGAAACTAGATGAGTTCTTGCATCTTTTAGTAATTCCGGATTATCTTTTGTGAACTGGTTGAAATAATCTGATGGTGGTCTACTGCCTATCTCTTTGTTTAGATCTGCAGGTATGAAACAGAAATTTGGCAAGAGATGAACCAGCTGTTGACTTACACCTTCCTTCTTTAGGTATCCA
>CAZHHT010000237.1:0-2400 GCA_964532455.1 uncultured Anaerolineales bacterium | reverse complement strand
CTCTTTGGAGTGCAATGATTGCGGGATGGTGCTGATGTCATTTGACAACCCCGAAACTATCCAAATAGAAGAGTCCCAGGTCCAGGTGCCTTCATCTACAGCTGAAGCAACTTAAATCGTAAGGAGGTGCGATGTGACAAAAATCACCATGGCAGGTCCCGGGACTGGAAAGACCCAGGACTTGACTAACCAAATCAACGCCAGGATTAAGGAAGGAATATTTCCTTTCTCGATCCTGGCCATCACCTTCTCTAGGAGAGCTGCTAGAGTGATCACGGAACGGACTGGTAATGCCGTGGAAGGGCGTACCTTTCACGGATTTGCTAACTGGCTGATCCGACTGGGGAGCGGCATTCGCAACGAAGAGATTCCCATGATCATCGTGGACAAGGAACAGGAACGGATGCTGGAGCGGGCGATCATGGAGGCAGGAGATCCCTATATCGAGCGAGAGGAAGTGCAAAATGCGCTTGATGAGATGAGGGTCTTCAACCGGCCCAAGAAAGAAATACGCCCGGACCTTCTTAAAGCTGCGGAAAGATATCTGAAGATTCTGGACAGCGAAAACAAAGTGGACTTCACCCGGATACTTGAGCGTGGCGCGTTGGAGCTGGCCGATCCCCGGGTAAGAGAAAAGGTATTGTCCATTTACAAGTACGTCTATGTCGATGAGTCCCACGACATGAACCCGTATCTGGAATACCCTTTGATCCAGCTGTTCTTGGACATACTCACGCTTTATTGCTCCCCATCTCAGCAGATCTACACTTTCCGGGGAGCAAACTGGGACAAGATGGTCAAGCTGCTCCCGGATGAGACTATCCTGAGAAGTCTAACTGAGAATTTCCGATCCACACCGGAGATTGTCAAAGCCAGCAGGTATCTGGCGGGCCCAGATGCAGCAGACATGAAGCCCACAAGAGATTCCCTGGGTATTCCGGTCAAGATCTATAAAATGCTCCAGAACGATCGTGATCTTGATCTCCAAACCCTGGCAACGATCATCAAAACCTGGGAGAAGAAGGAGCTAAAGCTCAGAGAGATCGCGGTCCTTTCCCGGTCAGGCAGTACTGCAAAGATCAGGAGAGGGTTGACGCATTTTGGGATCAAACTGGCATCCGGGTCTTTCTTTTCTGGAGAGGCGGTTGTGGGCGCTCTAAACTATCTCTGGTTAGCTCTACATCCGGCAGATCCCCAGGCTTTGGAGTCGGCTATGGGATATCCTGGACCTTCCCTGGGTTTGCTGACGAGATCCATGTTGGAATGTGAGCGTGTATCCTGGGACGAGCTGGCCTGGCTGATCAGCGATTCACAGTTTGCTGCGACTGAACAGGAAAAAGCTCTCAATATGTTTCGCCGCCACGCACGCAACCATCATGTCCTGCTCAAATACTCAAATACAGGAAATGTATCTGTGGTTGTAGAGCAGTTGCTTGCGCCTCTGCATGATACACTTTTGAAGGAAGGATGGTTTTCGTCTGCGTCTGATGTTGAGCAACTTGTCGAGATGGCAGGAGAGTTTGACACATTGCCAAGATTTACAGAGCACCTGCGCCGGGAAGTGGAAAATGTCAAATACACTCAAGACGGTGTGAGTGTGATGACCATCCATAAAAGCAAGGGAACTGAATTTCGCGGGGTGATCATTCCTGGGTGGATTGACGGTTTGATCCCGGCCGATACTGACGATCCCCAGACAGAAAAGAACCTGGCTTATGTGGGTATGACCCGGGCCATGGACCGTCTAGCCCTTACCGTACCTGGTACCCCGCCCAGTCCCTACCTGAGGGGCATGCGGGAAACCAATGTGATCCATGTGTAGGAGGAGTTATGAATAAAAAACCAGATCTATTGGAAGTCCTGCGCGCTTACGGGGTGGAAGTAGAATCCCGGGGAGGAAGAGGCAATGCTCTCTGTCCTTTCCACGATGAGAGAAACCCTTCCTTTTCCGTTGATCCAAATACAGGCCTATGGTTTTGTTTCCACGATCATGTAGGCGGAGACGTGTATGATTTTGTGGGGGCGATGAATTCGGCCTTGAAAACTGGGATTCTCGCAACAAGATCATGTTCAAAGAAGTGGTCAGCATTCTGGAAGAAAAGAATTTCAAGCAGCAAAAGATCACTTCGCGTAAAAGAGAAGAAAAGAAGAAAGAATTTTCCCAAAATGTGCTCTATCTCCTGGGGCATGTCACCGAGATCTATCACCAGAACCTACTTCTGGAGGAAGAAAAGGCCATGTCCTATTTGCAGGGGAGGGGGATGACTGAAGAGTTTATCCGCAAACACAAGATAGGTTGTGCCAACGGGAACTTGAACGTGATGCTGTCTATCCTGCCGAATGAGGTTCGCAGAGAATTGGCGGTAGAATCCGGATTGATCTATATCAACACGGGAGATG
>CAZHHT010000236.1:0-2409 GCA_964532455.1 uncultured Anaerolineales bacterium | reverse complement strand
CTGCAGGAAAGGGGCAAGGGGATAGGTCCCCTCTAGAGTAGCACCTACCCCCCAACCCCCTTCCAGTGGGAAGGGGGAGCCAGGAACTGTCAAGTTTCACCGCTCGAGGGGGAGCGCCAGCTCTCCCGGGCATTATCACGCGGGAGCTGACTCTCCCGCTTTAGCGTGTTTAAAAGTTGAAAAGTTTAAATTTTAGACCGTTATAACCTTAAAACGATATTCAGGGCAGCCAATCCTCCTCGGAGTAGAATTGGCTGGCTACTCGCTCTGTTTTATCTTTCACGCGGGCTATTTCACTTTCCGTCAGGCGCTTATGCCAATTCTTGATCACAGTTTTGCTGTCGCGCCGCAGGGAATCCTGATTCCCCGGTTTAACTACCGAGAACTCCGCGATCCGGTTTTCAACATGTTCCGAAAATGGGATCTCAAGCCGGTCGTAAAGGAGTATAAATTCACGCGATGGATCTGCTGAGATCCGCTCATGCTTGATAAAGATCCATTTCTGGTCATAGCTGGCCTGATACTTTAACACCATCGAGTAAATGATGTTCCAGAGCAATATACCCTGGTCTACAAGATCCTGTTCAATCTCTGCAAATTTGGTAATTTCAGATTCGAATTCAGAAAGGTGTTTCTCCATTAATAAGGGCTGCTGCAGGAAATTGTCAAAGGGATGAGGCCAATTGGCTTTCTTTAAACTCCCCACAAAAGCGGCCGGATGCCGGATTAACAACACCACTTCCATATCAAAGGTATTCGCCAGCCATTCCACCGCCAAAATTGCCAGGGGGTCTTTCATCAGGGGGCGTTTCCCGGTCCTCCTGGCATTCAGCATTCGTCCCTGATACCGGATCTGCTTTTTGACGTCATTCAGCGATCCATACTTCAGGGTATTCTGTAAGATGTGCGGTCGGTAGGTCAAACAATCCTCAATATACTTGTAATGGAGAGCTTCATTCTCCTCACAAACATACGTATACCAGTGCTTAAAATGGGGCGGGGTGTCCCAGACTTATATTTGATGTTAAAGGGTTCATTAACATAAGCAACAGTAGGCGGAATTTAAAGCATATTACCAGCCCAGGTGGAGCCAGAACGGTGTGAACCTGTAACTAGGATTGGTTTCTGTGACCTCGCGACCATAAAAGATCTCCTCTCTTGACTACCAAGTATAACCTATCTCATAGGGAGATACAGGGGACATGATGACTAGGTGACCGGGTGAGGGGGAGAATGTAAGGGAGCAATAATTAAAAGAACAGATTCCCCTTTCCTGCAGGAAAGGGGCAAGGGGATAGGTCCCCTCTAGAGTAGCACCTACCCCCCAAGGGTCTGTCCCAAAAGTAAGGCGAGTGGTGGGGAACAAGCTTATTTCGCTAAATTTTACACTCAGGGTGGGAAAAATCCTCATAATTGATCAAATATTCATCTCAAAGTGGGGGGGCTTTTGAGAAATTTGGACTTTTCAGACAGCCCCAGCCAGGAGCTGGCCATTTTCACCTCTCGAGGGAGAGCGTCAGCTCTCCCGGGCACCTTATCCGCAGGAGCTGACTCCTGTCCTGAGCGCAGCCGAAGGGCTCCTGCCCTAGCGTGGAAAATATTGAAAAGTTGGAACGTTTCCCAACCAAGAGATCTGAGTTAAATAGTATAATTCCTTGACCAAATAATCCTACTTCTTTTCTAACCCATGATAAATAAACGTTCTTCTGGCGTCCTGCTTCATCCCACCAGCCTTCCCGGTCCTTATGGAATTGGGGATATGGGACCCTCGGCATACCACTGGATCGATTTTCTAGCGGAAACCGAAACAGGTTTATGGCAGGTGCTGCCTCTCGGACCTACCGGCTACGGAGATTCCCCCTACCAGTGTTTTTCCGCCTTTGCCGGCAACCCCTACCTGGTTAGCCCTGATATGCTGCTCCAAGAGGGACTGATTCACACCAATGATCTGGTTGAGGTTCCCCAATTCCCAGCCAGCAAAGTAGATTTCGGCAATGTCATTTATTGGAAATTGGACCTATTGAGCCGGTCCTATTTACAGTTTCAAAATAGGTCGGATAAATCCCTTCAAAAAGAATTCAACACCTTCTGTGAAAAACACACAAGTTGGTTAAACGATTACGCTACCTTCATGGCTCTGAAGGAATCCCAGGGCGGCAAACCCTGGTGGGAATGGCCCACTTCCTTACGAGACCGGGAGCCCGGCGCACTGCAAACCTTTCAACAGGAAAACGATTTCGCTATTCAGCGGCAGTTGTATCTTCAATTCCTGTTTTACCGTCAATGGAATGAACTTCATCTTTATGCCAATCAGAAAGGTGTCCAAATTATCGGGGATATCCCCATTTTCATTGCCCATGACAGCGCTGATGCCTGGTCAAATCGAGGACTGCTGGATCTGGATGAAAC
>CAZHHT010000235.1:0-2448 GCA_964532455.1 uncultured Anaerolineales bacterium | reverse complement strand
TTGGACTTACCTCAATCCTCATCATTGCCATCCTCGGTCTCTTCCTCTGGTCGAAAATCGGTACCTACCCTGCTCAAGATGTGGCCTTGTCCGCACTCGAATCAACCGACAGGGTCACGGTTACACAGGACAAGACCATCGTCTTTACACCGGTAGAAGATACAATGACCGGGCTGGTCTTTTACCCGGGTGGCCTGGTTGAGCCTGCCGCTTACGCCCCCGTCATGCACAAAATCGCCGAGGAAGGTACCCTGGTGATCATCACCCCCATGCCGTTCAACCTGGCGATATTCAACACCGGGGCTGCCAATGCTATAATCGAGTCATACCCGGAAATCTCTACCTGGATCCTTGCTGGGCATTCCCTGGGCGGCGCATCAGCTGGGATATATGCCGAGAACTATCCCGCCACCATCGACGCCCTTGCCCTGTGGGATTCCTATCCTCCCGATAGCGCTGACCTGTCCGACAACAAGCTGGCGGTGATTTCGATTTATGGCACAACGGATGGCTTCCCCAACACAGATAACTTCGATGGAAAAAGAGGCCTGCTGCCTGCAGATACCCAGTTTGTTTCCATAGAAGGTGCCAGCCACGCCCAGTTTGGCGACTATGGTCCCCAAAATGGGGATGTTGTGGCTGCATTAAGCCTAGCTGACCAGCATGAAAGGGTTGCTGAAATCATGCTTGAGTTCATCAACCAGCTTCCCTGAACGCAGCCCATCTTCCTACCTCCTAGAACCACATCAAGGCACTCCTGGACCGCACTGGGCTGACTTGGTTACCAATATGTCTTCCCCACCCTAGAGATTTCTGATTGTATCCACAATCCAGTCGCTTATAATGGATTTCGATTCATCTAAAACCGGTGAACCTTTTTCCCATGAGGAGGGCTCTTGCAGCCTGATTTGCCGCCGGTTGATTATCTACTAATCCATTATGAAAACCTACCAGACCTGCAGTCCCTGCATCATGAAACTGTTCACATCCACGCAGGAAAAAGTCACCCTGCCGCAAGACCAGAAAGCAGAATTCTTAGCCAGGTTCGAGGCCTAATGGAACAAGGCGGATATGTCTCTGCCCCCTGCCAGGACCGTGGGGATGATCTACCAGCAAGTCCTCCAGAAAACCGGGCAGAAGGCCCTCTTCAAAGCCCAGAAAACCCGGGGAATCCAGGAAGCGCTCCTGCTACGATTTCAGTCGGCAAAAAAACTGTTATCAACCATCCCTAAGTCCAGTCTCCTCATAAAGACCATAAACATGCAACCTGACATTTTGTCAATGGCATCAACATTCATCTTATTTAATGTCAGACGCCGCTCTGGAGCGGTGTTCAACAGAACCGGGTCAAGGATAAAAACCGGCAGGACAGGAGGATTCTCAAGCGCATTTTTGAGTGTCAGATTATCCTGCAGGCGCAAGTCGCGCCGGATCCACCAGATCGAACTCATAATTCGTTTTGGGTCAAATTAATTGTCCTCAATGACTGCAACACATCTTTATTGTCAGGAATATCTGACATGGTGTGCCCGTAATGGACAAACCGGACTAAGCCAGATTTATCGATGATAACCATAGCAGGCATTCGCCCTAATTTAAACAGGTTAACTTCCTGCCCATAAAGCTTTAAAACCGAATGAGTAGGATCCGGTAAGCCGATAAAGGGCAAATTATTTTCAGTCCAATAGGATTTAAATCTATCTGCATCTTCAGGACCCACTGCAGCGATAGCAGTATCCAATTCCGTGAATTCTTCAAAATCATCGCGCAACTGCGCCATATGTTTTTGGCAAAATGGTCAAGTGAATCCGCGGTTGAAAACAAGGATCAGGTTCTTCTTATTCCTATATTCTGAAAGGCTGAAGCTATTTCCACGAAAATCCTTCAGATTGAACTCAGGTGCTGGTGTGTTCAGTGAGACTCTAGACATGTTTAATTCCTGTACATGAGTGATTGGTGTATTTCCTTTCAATCTGACCTTGAGTTTTGGGCAAACCTTAAGGTATAGAGGATCTTTCTCAGATATGTGCCAGTCATTGACTATTATGCCCACCCGCAAGATCTTTTAAGACCGCTCTTTTTTTCCTGTACTCGAGGATTGGGAGGTCTCCCTGGATCAATTTTTCATCAGATTTAAAAGAACTCGGTTGAGGCTTGTGCGTAATAACCACCCGCCGATCCTGATGGGCTATGATCAAGTTGAAGGGCATGCCAATCCAGGCAATCAGCTTGCCCAGGGCTGGAAAACGAACAAACCTTTGATAAAAGCGCAAATAGAGGATCGAGTTATTCTCGTCAACTGGTGTAAAGGCGATTAACACCCTGACATCTTCGCTAATGAAATTCTGCCACAGATTGGGCATAATGAATTCCAGATGAACACTCCGGGCTTCATCTAAACTCAGCTGATTGGGTTTTCTGGGTGGTGTACCATCATCCTGGCGATTG
>CAZHHT010000234.1:0-2460 GCA_964532455.1 uncultured Anaerolineales bacterium | reverse complement strand
CTTCAAACTTGGACCCGCGGGAGGGGGCTGGCTGCCGATCAGTGGAGACTGGGATTAATCTGATCTATTTAGTTTCAATATTTTCTATGAACAATGCAAGGAGATTTAATCCTTGCATTGTTTACTTAATCTCACACCTACCCAGAATTATTTATTGGAAAAATTGAGTAAATTAACTGGCCGCACTATGAACCGGACAGAATTATGGTATGAAAATTGCACTAATATACTTGAATTGAAGAAAACAAGGCATATTAATTTTAAATGACCTGTCTAGATAAGGAAAAAACGCAATGTTCAAAGTTGAAAACATACTCCTCTTTTTAATTGTGATAGTCTGCTTTCTGGTGAGTTTGGTTTTGGTCGTGTTGGTGGTAAAACCTGAAATTTTCCCCGGTCCTGTTTACGCCTCAGAGGGGCAGGCGGAGGAAGTTATCATTGTTGAGGAGATTTATGATCAGGATTGGCAGGTCTACCGTAATGAAGATTTTGCCTTTGAAATCAGTTATCCGGATACGGTTATCCAGAAATCTGCGCTGGATCAGGACTCCCTTAATGCCGGTATTGGCGTTTCCCCGGGGACCCCGGTTTGGCAGTTCAGGCTGGATGATCCAGGGTTCTATCAAGGCACAAATTTAATTGACGCTTCCCTGGTGATTCATGTGGGGCACGAGGAGGGAAATTCTTCTAGCTGTTCCGAGTTTAAACCGGGCAGTATCACTAAATCCAAACAAGATGCTCCCTCACTAGTAGAGATTAATGGAATTTCTTTTTGGCAGGATGTCGTCCAGGAAGGAGTTATGGGCGGCAGCTACTACCAGGTCAGCTACCGGGCAGTGCATCAAGGCGCTTGTTATGAGATCACCCAGCTGATTCATTACTCAAACCAGGAATCTTTTGCCGGGGAATCAATCTCTTCATTTGATCTGGAGAAAGTTACCGGGAAGTTAGATGAAGTGTTGGCGACCTTTGAATTTTTAGATGTAGCTGCCTCCTTTCCTCCCCAATCCTATCCCGAACCCAAATTCGTTGAGAGAGCTGTGGATAAAGACGCCACAGAACACGTGGACGGCCTGGATGTTTCCCACTGGCAGGGGGATATCAACTGGACTAAAGTGGCTAATAACGATTATATTTTCACTTTTGTCAAAGGCACGGAGGGTGTGGGCTGGACAGACAGCAAGTTTTTCTACAATATTAACAGCAGTCATGACGCAGGCGTGTTAATGGGTGTATACCATTTTGCCCGCCCGGACCTTGATAACACCGGGCAGGAAGAAGCAGAGTATTTCCTGAGTGTGGTGGGGGATTACCTGGAAAGCGGCTATTTACGCCCGGTATTGGACCTGGAAGTGGGCAGCTACCTGGGAAAAAACGCGCTTTCGGCCTGGGTGCTGGATTGGATGCAAACAGTTGAAAGCCAGAGCGGCGTGGCTCCATTAATTTATACCAACTATAACTACGTTTCTAATTTTTTGACTGATCCGGTCGCGGATTATGATCTCTGGATTGCCTACTGGAATTGCAACCCTTCGCCGACGTATGATATCCCACCGACTGGGGTGTGGTCGGATTGGGGTTTCTGGCAGTATTGTGTAGCGCCTGCCGGAACTGT
This sequence comes from uncultured Anaerolineales bacterium, assembly GCA_964532455.1. Classification (GTDB taxonomy): domain Bacteria; phylum Chloroflexota; class Anaerolineae; order Anaerolineales; family UBA11858; genus B10-G9. The sequence goes on along the minus strand of CAZHHT010000234.1, from coordinate 845 downwards.
ACCGGGCATTCATACCCCGATCGATATGAATATCTTTAACGGGGTGGAGGAAGGCCTGTCGGAATTTGACGCGGCTTCCCCACTGTGGGTCTCTCTGACCAACTACACATATGCCAGCCCCGCACCTCATTATGCTGATCTTACCGCGGATGTTAATGGCGATGCAGTTGGAACAATAAATTATGCTTTCTGGTGGGATTGTACCTCTTTGGAGGTTGATATAACTGCCGCCAGCGCCAGCTGCGGCGAGCTGCCAACTCCCGCTGAAGGGGAATGCCTGGAAAATGAATTTGGGGTCCGCTGCAGCGCGGTCGCTGAAGAGGTAAAAATGGTTGAGCACACCTACCAGGAGATTGGGAATTATACCGCCAAGGTGATTGTCGAAAGGGACACCGCTCCTCCGGCGGAAGACCGCTACCAGATTAGTGTTTACAACCCGATCTTATCATTATCGGCGGAACCGATCTCGCCGGCGGAAGGAATAATTAACCAGCCCTTTGCTCTAACAGCGTCCGTAGAGGTTAAAACCTCAATAAGCGGAGCATTACAGGTCGATTTGATTGAAGACGGTACGGGCACGATCAAGGACACTGGCTGCCAAACCGTCCCAGATGATGCCCTGGTAACCAAGAATTTTGATTTTTCTTTGACTGATTCCGAGGTCATCGTCCGTGATTACACTTTGTGGGCCCGCTACAGATCCGGCTCAGACTGTCCGGTGACTGACACAAACCCTGATGATCTCTCACTGCATTATGAGATCGAATGGACGCTTCTAGAATTTGATAAGATAGGCTTATTTGATCCAGCAACCAGCAAGTTTTACCTGAAACCTGAAAATATAA
>CAZHHT010000233.1:0-2574 GCA_964532455.1 uncultured Anaerolineales bacterium | reverse complement strand
GGTTCCTGTTCACTTTCAGCAATAATATCCTCAGTTGAAGTGACTGGTTCCTTGATGTTTTCTTGATCATCAAGTTTGGATAACCAATCAGGGATTTCAGCGTTCAGTGTTTCATCAGAAGATGATACTTCAGGAGGTGGTTCGCTCTCTGGAACAGGTGCAGATGTCGCTTCAGGTGCTTGTGCTTGAGCGCGTTCTTCTGGTGAAGTGAACAGATCATCATCAGATGCCCCTTGTTTTTCAGCTAGGCTCTCTAGCCATGCCAGACTATCCGTTTCGCCTTCAACTTCCTGACCTTTTTGTTCTTCTTGAAACTCACTCAGCCAATCAGATATATCTGGCTGTTTTTCTTCTGATACCGGCGTAAGTTCTGGGGTTGCCGGGGGGGATTCTGCTGCAGGGACTTCGTCTCCAGAATCAATTTCTGAAAGCCAATCCGGCATTAAACTCCCAATTTGCTCGCTATCAGCAGGTTGCGGAATATTTTCATCCAATTCTGTAGAGAAGATTTTTGTGGAATCAACTGGTTCCTCTTGGATAATTTCTTCAGTTGTTTCAGGCGATGGCGCTGCGGACGGACCAGAATCGCCTTCATCGCCAAGCTCATCTAACCAGGATGGAATTTCACTTTCAATGGATTCGATTTCTTCCAGGTTGAATAATTTGTCTTCTTCTTCTTGTTGTTCTGGGATTAATTCTGAGGCAACAAGATCTTCGGATAGTTCCGCAATGGTCTCAACGGCTGTGCTGGATTTTTCTTCTTCCTGACTATAGAGGTCATCCATCCACTCCAGTTCATCAGCTATACTATCAGTCTCTGTAAGTTTATCAGCACCCAGATCAATTCTTTGTTGTTCATCATCAAATCGAAGGCTTTCTGGCATATTATCCAACCATGCAATGGCTGTTTCCTGGGAATCCTCGTCCAGTTCTAGATTCATTAACCAGGAAGGTACATCCATTTCGGGTTCTTTGGTTTTAATCACTGGAATATCTTCTGGTAGGTTATCAGCCTCCAGGGATTCAAGGGGCAAATCGTCAAGAGGTGAGATTGGAATTAAATCATCTTCGATAATCGCTTGGGATTTAGCCGGTGATCCTACCCCGTTCTGACCAGGAGAGGCATCAGAACTTAAGCTGAAACCTTCAGGAGCTGCATCCTCCAGCCAGGCAGGAATATCTGCAGGAACGATCTCGTCTTCATCTTCAAGATCATCAAAAACTGGTATTGATTCATCCACAGTCCCGCTGGATTTTTCCCAGCCGGCTTCCTGCATCCAATCAGGAACTGAATTTTCCTGATTGTTGCTTGTTGAATTTTGGTTTTGGTCTTCAGGTAATGAAGCTTTATTATTTTCGTCAGGCATAATAATCTCTTTTTCCCGGGTTGGGGGTGATAACCAGTCAGGGATGCTTTCGCTTTCTCCTTTATTTTTGGAAGGTTCAGGCCCTCCGGAAGTATTAGACCAGGGACGCGTACTTTCCCTGGTCTTAGTACTTAAATTTTGTTGTTCCTCATCCCATTCGACTTGATCTATAGTAATTGCTCGATCTGGCACTTGTTCTAAGGTCGGAGCATGATCAGATATATAGGCTTCGTATGGCGATAAAGAATAGAGCCGTTTTGTGCAGATAGCCATTTCCTGAGGGTGGTCATGAGTCTTGAGGGATCTTGCCATGATCCGGTTAGAAATAAGATTAAATGGATATTTTTTGAGGATATTGCTAGCCAAATCAATGGCATTTGCCAGTTGATTTCCAATCAGATAGGTTTCTGCCAAGAGTGTTTTTAAATCATATCTCTCAGGATTTTCGCTGATAGCTGTTCTCAACTCAGAGATTCCCTGTTTAATAAGATCACCCCGAATATACATCCGGGCTAATGCACCTTGCGTCAGCCTTACCTTGGGGGGCTCAATACCGTCACGTTTTCCATAAAGACGCCTTAACTCGATTTGGATTTCACTGTTATAAGGTTGTCTTTCAAACGCTTTTTCCATATGCTGAACTGCTGCGGCAAGGTTACCTTCTTCTTCTCGAATGACGCTCATGCCAACGCAGGAGATAAAATCATCCGGGACAGCCGATAAAACACGCTGGAAAATGTCAGCTGCATTGCTGTTCTGATTGTTCTCAAGATAAGATTTTCCAAGCAGCCTGTATGTTTCAATGTGTTTGGGGAATTTAGAGAGGATATGGCGGGAATGAGCAATTGCTTCGTCCAGACGTCCTTGGTCTATCAACGAGTCAATTTCATGTATATACGTACGAAGTGATATAGTGCTCATCCAATAATCTCCCCAAGGGGTATAAAGAATGATCTTTCCAGGTACTTGAATGGACTAAATCTTCTATGTGTAGTATGCCCTATTATAATATAGTACGCAAGTATTTTAGCAGTTCCTTAATAAATTTGATAAGTGATTGGAAAGAAAGAAAAATAGCTCCCAGTACAATGGGAGCTATTATTATGGTTTTAGCAAATGCTATAAGCACCAGGTTAACTTCTTCGGTTGTTTACTGAAAAAGATTGGCTCTACTGAAAAAAGGGGGGTAAAAAGCAGCAAATCTTAA
>CAZHHT010000232.1:0-2609 GCA_964532455.1 uncultured Anaerolineales bacterium | reverse complement strand
TCCCACTGTCGCCCGACCCTTCGATACGCCGCCGCTACGCGTCAGCTACTCAGGATGCCTATCCTGCGACCGAAGGAAGTATCGAAGGACTTCGCAAATTCACGGGCTATGGTAAGTAAGCCCCACCATCGCCCGGCGATTAAAATCGCGGGCTAGGAAAAATAAGTCCCATTAAAATGGGACTCTTTCCTAGTTTGTCATCCTGAGCCATTCGCGAAGGATCTATGAAGAGATCAGGTAACAAGGGTGATTAATCCAGCTCTGTGATAGGAAATGACCTAACCCCCAGCCCCCTTCCAGCTGGAAGGGGGAGAGTACTTTTTGAGCTGGTTGGGTACTGATAGACCGGGTTAAAATCGGAAAATCATTTATTGAAAGAGGTGACGATGAGACTTTGTTATGGTTCATTTAATTGGCAACGAATCATATCTATTTAGTTCACTGCAACTTACTCGCTGGTTTTTCCATATATTTAGTGGAGAGAAAAAAACTTTGAAGTAGCTCAACTACCAAAATCCTTGACCACCTCTTACAGGCATGCCATAATACCTCTAAGGGACCAAGTTATTGAAGGAGCCAAAACATGACTGAAGAAACCAAAACCTCCAAATCGGAAGCCATTCCCCAGGAAGCCAAGGATCACTTTGGCACTGCCAGAGATGAGTTTAAAAAGGGCCTAGACGCAATGTTCCCACCCAAGGTGAAGGAACACCGCCAGGCAGTCCAGCAGGAAGTCTTAAAAGGACTGCGCAGCCTGATTGATGCCGCCCTGGAAAAATTCGACGAAGAAGAGGAATAAACCTCCGGTACCCGGATTATTTAAATAGAAATACCAGCAGGGGAATCAAAGAGCTGACCAGCAGGATAAAACCCGGCAGGGAGTAGCCTGCCAGGACCAACTGTATCCCGCCAATAAACAGCGCCGCAAACAGGATTGCCCCGGCCAGTCCTTGCAGGTTCTTTTCAATCCCCTCCAGCTGCCCCTGGAGTTCGGGTGCCTGGATTTGCAGTTCCCCCCGCTCCATTTGCCCCAAAACCATGTCCATCCGCTGGGGCATGGCGATCAAGGAACGCAGTAGGGTTTCTATTTCCCCCCACCACAGCTCCCAATTTCCGGTTACTTCTGACTTAACCAGATCTTCCGCATAGGGGCGTACACTTTCCCAGACGTTAAACCCGGGATCCAGCCCAGTACACATCCCGGAAAGAATGGCCACTGTGCGGCCCAGCAGCAGCAGGTCCTGGGGAATCTGGAAAGGCATCTCATACATCAGGTCCCTGAATTCATGTCCAAACTCCATAAATTCCCGGTGATCGATGTCCTTCAGTTCTGCCATGCTTTTGCCCCAGAACCGCTCAAAGGCTTTGGCTTCCATCTGTTCTATCAGCTCAAGGTTTGCTCCCGGCAGTAAAAAACCCAATTTTTCGTAAGCTTGTACCAATCGGGCTGCATTCTGGGTTCCGACTGCTATCACCGCTTCCCTGAGCCCATCCCGGGCGCTGGCGGGTACATGGCCGACCATGCCAAAATCCACAAAAGCCAGCTGCCAGGCGCCCTCTGGTGTATCCCCAGCAGGGATCACAAAGAGATTGCCGGGATGAGGATCTGCATGGAAAAATTCCTTGTCAAAGATCTGGTCCATATAACTGGCAAATAAACGCCGGGCAACCTCATTCAAATCTACCCCTACATCTTCGATCTCCTGGTAGTTCGTGATCTTGATGGCATAAACATCTTCCAGGGTTAAAACACGTTTGGTGGTTTTGCCCCAGATCACCCGGGGGATTTTGATACCCGGCGTTTCCCGGTAAATCTCCCAGAAACGCTCCGCATTTTTCCCTTCATTCAGGTAATCAATTTCCTGCCCCAAGATGGTGGAAAATTCCTTCAGCAGGGCCGGCAGATCCACTCGTTTCCGGATTGGGCGGTAGGATTGCAGCCATCCGGTGACAATTTGGATGGCAGAGAGATCAACTTTAATGATCTCTTCAATATCAGGACGCTGGACCTTAACCACCACCTGTTCAATCGCTGCGGTTCCATCTTCCGTGAGGATATCCTCGGATTTCAGTTCAGCCCTGTGTACCTGGCCCAGTGAAGCGGACGCAAGTGGTTTCTCCTCAAATACAACAAAACTCTCCTCCAGTGAAAGGCCCAACTCCGCTTCTGCCAGTTGGCGTATCCGCTGAAAATCCTCCGCTGGGACCTCGTCCTGCAGACCGCTTAACTCGTCGGTTACCCCAGAAGGTAACATATCCACCCGGGCGGACAGGAATTGGCCGACCTTAATTAACACGCCCCCCATCCGAATCGCCAAGAGGCGGTAGGAATGGGCTGCCTCCACATATCGCTGGGTCCGTCCCTTTTGGGATAATTTCCTCAAGCCTATTTTTGAGAGGAAGATATCCCAGAATGCTGTTCTGAGGATCACCCGGGCAAAAAAGAATAAGATAGTACGGTAGCGTCTTTTCATCATATAGCTTGATTATATCAAGGCCGCGGGAAACTCCGCGGGATTATCGTGAGGTTTGATTCAACATTGAAAGTATAAGTTAAATTCTTAAGATTTGCCTCTTTTTACCCCCCTTTTTTCAGTAGAGCCAACTTT
>CAZHHT010000231.1:0-2610 GCA_964532455.1 uncultured Anaerolineales bacterium | reverse complement strand
AATCCCTTGAAATCCCCGACGGTGATATCCTGATCCACGCCGGCGACCTGACCCGTCACGGTACTCTGGACGACGTCCGGGAGTTCAACGATTTCCTGGGCTACCTGCCCCATCCCCACAAGATCGTCATTGCCGGCAACCACGACTTCTGCTTTAATAAGGACAGAAAAGCCTGCGAGGAAAACCTGACCAACTGCATCTATCTCCAGGATCAAGAAGTCACTATCGATGGAGTGAAATTCTACGGAAGCCCCTGGCAGCCCTGGTTCTACGACTAGGCTTTCAACCTGCAGCGCGGACCCGAGATCCGGACTATGTGTGAGCTAATCCCGGAAGATATGGATGTGCTGATCACCCACTGTCCGCCTTTTAGGATTGGCGATCTGACAGCACGCGGTGATCAAGCCGGCTGCCAGGATTTGCTGGAAGTAGTGGAGATGACTAAGCCTGCAGTTCATATCTTTGGGCACATTCATGAAGGTTACGGGGTTTCTTCAAGTGGGGAGACTGCCTTCATTAACGCCAGTTCATACAACCATAATTATCAGACGATCAATCTGCCATTGATTTTCGAAATAAATCTCTAATTCCAATCTCGTAATATCACTTTTACAATAAACATACACATCAGTTAAGCGGGAAAACGATAACACCTTCCATGCTATACTCTATTTGTGACAAAACTAATTTTTTTGTAGATTATTGATACTCGCAAATATGTATAAATCACGAAGGATAGTTTATGGATGTCTTTGAGCTACGTCACCAATTAATTGAAGATTACAAATCTTATATAACCAGTTTCATTAATATTAGAGACACTCGAATAAATGAGTACGTTGATGATCAATTGACGAAAGGCCTTCTCTGGCCTGATCCATTAATTCAACTTAACCCTTCATTCACTCTCGCAAATAAAATTAACGAATTAGTTTCTGAGGGTAGCTTACATCCAGAATGTTCTAACATATTCCGGACAAAAAAGGGAACAGCTAAAGAAAAGGTTGTAAGACTTTACCAACACCAAGAGGAAGCCATAAGAATTGCAAACAGGGGCGAAAACTATATCCTTACTACAGGGACTGGGTCTGGCAAATCATTGGCTTATATTATTCCAATCGTTAATTTTGTTCTGAAGAAAGGAACTGGGCAAGGCATCAAAGCGATAATCGTTTACCCTATGAACGCTCTGGCTAACAGTCAGATGGGGGAACTGGATAAATTTATCAACCTCGGTTACCCTAACAGACAAGGTCCTGTACGATTTGCCCGATTTACAGGGCAAGAATCAGACGATGAAAGAAACTTAATCCGTGCCAATCCCCCTGACATTTTACTCACCAACTATGTAATGCTTGAACTATTGCTAACCAGACCAGAAGATCGGTCAATGATTCTCACCAGCGCCAGAGATTTACAATTCTTAGTATTGGATGAATTACACACTTACCGAGGACGACAAGGTGCTGATGTAGCAATGCTGATCCGACGATTGCGCAATGTAATCAATTCTGAAGATCTCCAATGCGTTGGAACATCAGCTACTTTGGCCAGCGGTGGATCTTTGGATGAACAACAAGCTGCGGTTGCAGAAGTTGCAAATATCTTTTTTGGTGCTGAATTTCCCACCCCGAATATCGTCGGTGAAACATTAAGTAGGGTAACGCCAGAGAAGTCAACGGCTGACTCAAATTTCCTAAACAAATTAAAAGAAAGGTGTGTTAACTCTGGAAAACCATTTCCAGATATTTATGATGAATATATTCAGGATCCCATGGTTATTTGGCTCGAATCCACTTTTGGCGTTACGAGATCAAAAAAATCAGATAGATTAATTCGCGTAGATCCACTTAGCATATCGGGGGATATGGGGGCAGCCAAAAGACTCTCCAATCTTGTCGATATTTCAACAAATGCCTCTGAAAGAATCATAATGGAAGGGCTCCTTAAAGGTCATGAGATAATTAATGATAATGAAGAGACCCCTGTATTTGAATTTAGACTTCATCAATTTCTAAGTCCCGGCGACACAATTTATTCAACTTTTGAATCTAGTACTAGCCGGTACTTTACAGCAAATTACCAGCAGTTCAAACCAGGAGATCGAAGCAAGATTCTTCTTCCTGTTGCATTTTGTCGGGAATGTGGTCAAGAATACTACTCTGTCAGGATTGTGGAAAAAACAGATCAACACCCTAAGTCCTATTATCCCCGTGAATACACAGATCTATTACGAGGAAGTGACGATCAACCAGGTTATCTGTATTTAAATGAGAATAGAACTTGGCCAGAAAATAGCCTTGAAATGGTTGACCAATTACCAGATGATTGGGTAGAAATTCATCGAGACGAAATCCGGTTAAAGAAAGGGAGGGAGAAAAAACTTCCCAGTGTGATTAAAGTAAAGGCTGATGGAACTGAGTCTGATGAAGGAACAAGCTGTATTTTAATAAAAGCCCCCTTCAATTTTTGCTTAAATTGTGGAGTTGCGTACAGCAGTCGTCTCCGCTCTGAATATACTAAACTTACTGGATTAAGTTCTGGAGGAAGGAGCACATCTACAACAATTCTTAGTTTATCTACAATTAGATCCTTAAAGAAAGAAGGATA
>CAZHHT010000230.1:0-2625 GCA_964532455.1 uncultured Anaerolineales bacterium | reverse complement strand
GTGCATATTCCGGCGAAAGAATCCACTGATTCCGAAAAATAGTCGTCCACTCCGAAGAGTAAACAAGACTGGTCAAATGATTATACATTAAGTGGACGACATGGCGCATTCAGCGCGCAGTTTTCTTTGTGATTCACCCTGCAGTTCAATGCGGTGAGCGTTGTGAACAAGACGATCAAGGATGGCATCCGCCAGGGTGGGATCAGGAAGACGGGAGTGCCAGGTGCTGACCGGGAATTGGGTGGACACCATGGTGGACCACAGACCATAACGATCGTCTAAGATATCAAGCAGAGTTTGAGTTTCAGCCAAGGACGGGGGATCCCTCAACCAGTCATCGAGGATCAGCAAGTGCGTTTTGGATAACGATTTGAGGAAGCGGGGATACTCACCTTCAAACTGAGCGGTTTTGACCGCCTGGAAAAAGCGCGGCAGACGGAAGTAACGCACGATCAAATCGTGCTGACAGGCTGCCCGGCCCAGAGCACAGGCCAGGAACGTCTTTCCCGCCCCTGTAGGGCCTAAAATGATCAGGTTGAGGCCTTTGGTAATCCAGGTAGTTTGAGCCAACTGCAGGACCTGGGAGCGATGCAGACCTCGTTTGGCGGAGAAATCCAGATCCTGCACCCAGGCAGACTGCTGGAAGCGGGCCTTACGGATCCGGCGCTGAATACGGTTGTGCTCTCTTTTGGTACATTCCTGGTCCAAAAGCAGGGTCAGCCGTTCCTCAAACGGCAGCTCATCATAGTGGGGAGAGGAGAGCTGCTCTTCCAGGGCCTGCCGGAACGCGGGCAGGCGCAGCATAGTCAGCTGATCGAGTAAAATTTGACGAGAAGACATGACAGAAAACCTCCTGTTTTCAGGTATAATAAGTCTTGCCACGGACATGCTCGTGGGATTCAGTTTGACACTGTAAGCCCGTTTCGAGCATGTCCTTTTTTGTTGTCAAGAGACGCTTGATTGCCCGGTAGCTGTACACTCCAACCTCCTGTGCCTGCTGACACACAAGTTCCAGGCTCTCCGGGCTGTATCGTTTGGCAAACTGGAGGATCCCCAGACAGGCCCGATAGGCTTGCTGAGGATGCTGGCGGGAAACCAGCACCCTGGATACCACCTCTTCAGTATGAGGGCCAATCTGCCGGGCCCACTTGCAGAACCGCTCGGGAGTCCATTCCAGATACCAGCGGTGATTGGACGGCAGGTGGCTTTTGTCGGTGCTGTATCCGTACCGGTCATACCGCACATGATGGGCAATGCGCCTGTTTTCATGATAGATGGTCACCAGGTTTTCAGCGGCCCGGATCAGTACTTTGTGCCCGATATACTGGTGAGGAACGCTGTAGTGGTGCTTTTTGAAGGTGACATGGTAATCAATATGCACCTTGGCCTGTTTGACCTCAAGATATTCAAAAGGATGCTCCGGCAGCGGGCGCAGAGCCTGTTTTTCCAGCTGGAGAAACAATTCTCGCCGAGAAAGATCCCTGTTTGAAAGCTGACGGTTGTTGAGCCAGGTGCGCTGTTTGCGGATTGCCTGGTTGAGCTCATAGAGGCTGAAAAACTTCACGTTGCGCAGCGCGGCTAAAATCCAGCGCTCCGCCTGCAGAACAGCGTTTTCTACCAGACCTTTGTCTGTTGGCTCTTTGACCCTGGTGGGGATCACAGCCGCTCCATAGTGGACAGCCATTTCATGATAGGTAGGGTTGAGATCGGGATCATAGAAGGAAGCTTTAGTGACCCCTGTTTTGAGATTATCTGGCCGGATAATCTCCGGCACGCCCCCGAAAAAGTCAAACATGCGCACATGGGCCCGGATCCAGTTTGGCAGGCTCTGGTCCCACTGTGCTTCGGCGTAGATCAGGCCGCTGGCCCCCAGGACCCCAACAAAAATCTGGGCTTTTCGCTTCTCTCCAGTTTCTGGATTAATAACTAAAACCGTCTGCCCGGCATAATCGACCTGGACTTCCTCCCCCGCTTTTTTGGGTACCCTCATCACTGGTTTGCCTTGAGATTTTGCCCAACGCCGATAAAGCTCACAGAACTGGCTGTATCCGTATCCTCCAGGATGATCCCTGATGTATTCCATCCACAACAGCTTGCGCGTCACCCCCGGACGGCACATCTCCTGGTGCACCTTATCCCAATCAGGCAGAGGACGCTGGTTGGGTTTTACTTTTTCCTTTTTTTGTGGGAAAAGTTTGCTTTTTAGTTCGGCTTCCCCCAGCTTCTCAACCTGCGCCCAATCCAAACCGGCTTTTTCAGCTCTCTTTACATAGTCCCCCACTGTGCTGTGCGCGATCCGCAGACTGGCAGCCACCTGCCGGTCTGAGAATCCCATCTTCCACTTCATGCGCAGGATTTCTTTGGACTTTCTCATGGTCAGTTTCCTTTGTGCCACCTATGCCTCCTTGATGTTTTGTGGAGACAAGAATGACACGATACTCTGGATCTGACCAGTCTTGTTTGACTACTGTCCACCTTTGGTGCTGGATTCCGTTTGATGTCGTCCACCCATTCCGGGGTTTCCCAAAAAATGGACGACATGCTCCGGAATCAGTGGACGATTTACTTCGGATTTAGTGGACGACATGCTCCGGATTTGGTGGACGATTTGCTCCGGATTATGCA
>CAZHHT010000229.1:0-2655 GCA_964532455.1 uncultured Anaerolineales bacterium | reverse complement strand
TCGATGCTCTCGCCGTTCAGATTATCGCAGGCGAAATTGCGACTCTACCTGCCAGTGAGTAAAACAGATCAAACTTTCCTAATGTGAAAGGGAAGTAATGTTCAAAAACGGTGTGCGGGGATTGTTCCCGCACACCGTTTCTAATACTCTCAAGGAGTAAACAGTGGCAGAACAACTTCAAACGCTGGATCCAAGCATTACAGCTAATGACTTATCTTCCAAGAGACGCTTCCGTGATCTCCCCTGGTGGTTGTTTGGGATGTTCCTGATTGCGATTTATGTGTTTATTATTATTTCATCCAATGAACACTATAACGCTGCATTTGTTTTCATCAAAGCAGGATTAATAATCACAATTAAAACGACTCTTGTGGCTTATTCGATCGCTATCATTTTTGGTCTCTTGGCTGGGTTGGGACGCATATCAAAAAATATTGTCATCAATAATATAGCCCGCTTGTATGTAGAACTCATCCGGGGTATACCGATTCTAGTTTTGATATTCTTTATCGCTCTGGTAGGTGTACCGGTTCTTGTAGATGGGTTAAATAATTTCGGGTTTTGGTTATCGGACAATAGCGTACAGTTTTTAGGGAAATTATTTACCGCGGTAACCAATCAAGATATATCCATGATCTCGCGCGCGATCATCGCTCTGGCAGTTACCTACGGTGCCTATTTGGCGGAAATATTCCGGGCGGGAATCCAGTCCATTGTCAAAGGGCAGATGGAAGCCGCTCGGTCTTTAGGGATGAGCTATGGTCAATCAATGCGTTATGTTATCCTCCCCCAGGCGGTCCGAAATGTTTTGCCGGCACTTGGTAATGACTTCGTAGCCATGGTGAAGGACTCTTCCCTGGTGTCGGTGCTTGCTGTCCGGGATATCACCCAGGTTGCCAGATTATATGCGGGAAGCACATTCCGATTCCGCGAAGCTTATATTGTCCTGGCAGTTATGTATCTCACAATAACTGTAATGCTGTCCCTGCTGGTTCAACTTCTGGAAAGGCGGTTAAAAACCCATGAGTAATTCAGATTATATAATCGTAGTCAAGGACCTGCGTAAATATTTTGGCAGTATTAAAGCTGTTGATGGGGTGAGCTTTAACATCGAACGGGGTAAAGTTGTGGTTGTAATTGGCCCTAGTGGATCTGGTAAATCTACTTTACTGCGCTGTATTAATCACCTGGAAGAACCCACAAGTGGTGAGGTCTGGATTGATGGAGAAAGAATGACTCATGCAGCAAAACAGATTAATGAGATCCGGATGGAAATCGGAATGGTATTCCAGCTCTTTAATCTCTTTCCGCATTTAACTGTTTTGGAGAATGTTACTCTGGCTCAAAAAGTGGTCAGGCATCGATCGCTGGAAGAGGCTAGACAGATTGCCATGGAAAAACTTCAGCGAGTGGGAATTCCAGAAAAAGCAGATGCTTATCCTGCCAATCTGTCAGGAGGTCAACAGCAGCGTGTTGCTATCGCCCGGGCATTGGCGATGAATCCAAAGATCATGTTATTTGATGAACCGACCAGCGCATTGGACCCGGAGATGATCAAGGAAGTATTGGATGTCATGCTCGATTTGGCCCAGGAAGGAATGACTATGGTATGTGTCTCCCATGAAATGGGTTTTGTTCGATCAGCGGCTGATGAAGTTGTATTTATGGACTTTGGAAAAGTGGTTGAACATACAACACCAGAGGGTTTGTTTAGCAATCCCCAGCACGATCGGACAAAATTGTTCTTAAGTCAGATTTTGGAACATTAGGTTATTAGATCAAAAATGTTGGTCTGATAGCTCTGCTGCAATTACCTTTTTCCTGATAAACAAGTAAGGATTTGATCATGGCCAGAAATGATGGACGAAATAACAATCAAATTCGTCCCGTGGAATTTGTGTTGAATTATGTCGATTATCCGGAAGGATCAGTTCTAATTTCTATCGGGAAAACCCGGGTCCTGTGTAATGTAAGTGTTGAGGACCGAGTGCCGGCATGGATGGAGAAAAATGACCTGCCTGGTGGCTGGATTACAGCTGAGTACGCTCTTTTACCGCGGTCAACTACAATCCGGGTGAGAAGGGAAACCCAGGGCCTTAGCGGTCGAACCCAGGAAATCAAGCGGTTGATCGGAAGATCTTTGCGAGCAGGATTTAATCTCGACTTACTGGGAAATAGGACGATTATTGTTGATTGTGATGTCCTGCAAGCGGACGGCGGAACCCGGACAGCATCCATCACTGGTGGGTATGCTGCTCTCTGCCTGGCTTTGAAGGACATGGTGGAGATGGGATCCATTTCTCCAGAAGTATTTTTATCTCCAGTGGCGGCGATCAGTGTTGGGATCCTTTCTGGGATTCCTGTCCTGGATCTAAATTATGCTGAAGACTCACAGGCTGAAGCAGACCTCAACGTTGTGATGAATCAAGAGGGGGAATTTATCGAAATTCAGGGTACCGCGGAAGGATCCACATTTTCACGGGAAGTTCTGGATACGATGCTTGAGTATGCCGAATCGGGTATTCAGCAGCTGATCTCTAAATATAATTCCAATAAAATATAAAAAAATCCCCCGCAATCCATTCTCGGCTGCGGGGAATTTAGTTAAAGGACAAAATATTTACGGCTGAGGAACCTCGGTTGGTAGTGCGTCCT
>CAZHHT010000228.1:0-2706 GCA_964532455.1 uncultured Anaerolineales bacterium | reverse complement strand
GGTTATTTTCTGCCCACAAATGCGCCGCTGGCAGGTATGCAGGTTTTTCTTATTTTGGCATCCGTATTTGCGGTGCATTCCTGCTGCTCTTGGCTCAAGGAAAGACAGGTGAAGTTTGTCTCTCTGCTTCAGAAGGAGTGGATCATTTTACTTGGGCTCTGGATAATCACCTATTTCCTTTGGATGAATGTGCCTTTGGAAGCTAATTATTATATCGATTTTCCCCGCCCTCCAAATTTTGAGTTTTACTTGAATTCTGATTCCCTTTATTATGATCTCTTGTCTCAAAGATTATTGGTTGGTGAAGGGCTTCTGGATTTCCCAGCGCATCCGATGTATATCTGGGTTTTAACCATTCTGCATGCTATTGGAGGCGACTCTTATCCCAGTATCATCTGGCTCCAGGTGGCGGTCTTGAGCTTGATCCCTGTGATGCTTTATAAGTTGGTCAACACAATCCATTCGCGGTTTGCAGGTCTATTTACAGCTTTGCTGTTCATTCTAAGAGAGCGAAACAGCCTGCTATTGGTGGGTGAAATCACGGTTTCCAGCGCAAAGATGGTGATGACTGAACTCTTAACGGTGTTATGTTTGTTATGTTTTTTATATCTTATGGTTAAGTGGCTGCGGGCACCAGGAAAAAACAGGGTAGCTCCACTGTTGGCTGGAGGTGTGGCGGGCTTTGCCGTCCTCGTCAGGGTGGAATTGATAATTGTGCTCCCTTTTGTGGCATTGGCAGCACTGCTGGCTCTCAGAAAAAATCTCAGGACCTGGCTTAAAGGCTTGGTTGCGCTCATAATTGGTTTCACTTTGTTGGTATCCCCCTGGATGATCAGAAATTGGCAGAGAACAGGTGTTGTCCAAATCGATAAATACCACCTTTTCCAGGACTGGCTTGAAGAAATCCGGGGAAGTGATATCGAGGCACATGAGGAATTAGAGAATCCAGGCAGTGATTTATATAGAGAGCTCTTAATAGATTCTCCAGTTGTTGTTCGGAAAAATGCCTCAATACTTCCAGCTCAACCCAGGGAGAGTTTGTGGTTAGATACGGGATCTTCAGCTGCAATCTCAGGACCGCTGCAGAATTTTCCCTACCATCTTGCCAATAATTTGCTGCAGATATTCCTTTACCTGCCAAGCAATCATCAACCTTTTGTAACAGCAAGCTCTATCGTTGAATTTAACCCTGGCCCAAGGGGAGAAATCATACCAAAGGATAACTATTTCTCTGAGGTGTATATAGAGAGGTATGTCAGAAGTTTGCCTTATTGGTGGTATGACTGGGACGGCAGTTTGACTCCCAGATCAATATTTCCTTTGTTCTTGAGCTTATTATTGATCTCATTAGGGATTGGTTCCAGCTGGAAAAGAAGCCGTTCGCAGACTGTTTTATTGGTGATTACCGGGGCATCTTACCTTTTGTTTTACTCCCTCGTGGGGTCATCAGGCGGGAGATATATCCAGGTAGTAGATTGGATCACAATGGTATTTTATGGGATCGGAATAACCGAATTATGTTTTTTATTTATTCAGCAAGGTCAGCCAGATGTTATCTTTGAACAATCCTTATCACAAGCGAGGGAGCAAACAAAGGGATTCTGGCGATATTCCCTGCCTGGATTAGCACTGCTCCTGGTGGGCTTCTCTTTGCCAGCTGCTGAAACCCTCATCCCAACCAGGTATACAGAAGAGAGATTGGATGATTCTCTCCAGTATATCCTCACAGAAGCTCAGGATATATCGGGTCTCTCCGGTGGGATTGAGATTGAGGATTTTACCAAAACCAAAAGCCACATCTTGATTGGGAAGGCGCTTTACCCCAGATTTTTTGAAGCTGGCGAGAGAATGACCGATGACCGCGGCGGGTCAATTCCTGACTATTCATATACCAGGATGGAGTTTTATTTGGTTGGTTTGAAGAACAATTGGGTGAACCTACCCCGGGAAATGTCAATTGAGACTTTCCCACACGGCAGTGAAGTAATAGTTTTTGCCGCCTGGGAGCAAGGTAAAGACGTGGATGGCATTAGAATCCATGGTGGTTACTTTAAAGCTTCACGGGTTTTTATTCTCCCGGATGAGGAAGGATTGATTCCCCTGACCATGATTGCCTGTGAAGGGTCATTTTGTGATTTGAATGATTATTCTCCCTGAGATGGATTAATTCAACTGTTATTGTGCTGGATTCCTGACCAGAATTAGGCACGAGCTGTTACTTATGCTAGAATGATAGTGGACTTGGAGATTCCGGTCTTTTGTTTAAAATTTTAATTATGGGAAAATAAAAAAGCGAGGGTTTTATGCAGATCCGATGTTACAGCTGTAATATACCGATTACTATCAGCCGCCAAAATGTCAATCGGGCATTAAATATCGTGCATGAAGATGACCTGGTCTATTTTGACTTCCGCTGCCCAAAATGTAAAAAGGCAAATCGTGTATCAAAAGAACAACTTCTCCATGCAGCCCCCGGCTGGGTGTATGAGCCGACAACTGACGTGGATCAAAAGAAACCGAAGAAATAGTATCATATGATGTCGCTTGGAAAATCACATGGCGACTTTGGGACTTGGGGATTTTGTGAGTTGGTAGGTTTAACGATGAATGTGTAACGTGCAACATGTAACGCTTAATGTTTAAAGTTTAAGGTTGGCTCCGCTGAAAAAACCTATCTGAGCGAGATGGTGGCAGGTTGAAGCCGAA
>CAZHHT010000227.1:0-2833 GCA_964532455.1 uncultured Anaerolineales bacterium | reverse complement strand
GTTTTAGAGTCCACTTATGAAGCGAAATGAGTCCGGTTTTCAGCTGCTCCTAACACAGAAAAAAACAAGTTTACCTAACGTAGTAGCTAACCTGCAGCCGGGTTTTGTTTTAGTCCTATCGCCTTTCCCGAGCGCCCGCATTAACCGGCTGTCGGGTGGAGCGGGGGTTATGAGCTTTGAATATAATGATGGTTATTTTAGTTTTGAGGCTCCTCGCTGTTTTATGTGGGTAACCCAAAATCGAGTTTCCCTGCAATGAGGTAGGCCATAGTGATTAAATTACGGTTAGTTCGATACCCTCGAGCTCGGGCTTTGGCAGCTTGGATAAGACTGTTAAAACCCTCAAGAATACCGATTGTGATCTGGCTGTCAAACCAATTGAGGACACCTTCCCAGTGTTTTCTGATTATTTTAGCAGCTTGAATAATAGGCTCGAGACGGCTATGGGTAGCCCAGAAGTACCAACGCTTCAAAAAGGCTTCACCAGCTTCTCTATGGGGCTGATTAAAGAATTCTTGAAAAGTGAGGCGAATTTGATAGGCTTTGGCGGTCCTCAAATTGTTAGTGGGCAAATCTTCCAGGATCTGTTGCTGTTCTGCTGTAAGTTTGGCAGGGTTCTTCAGCCACAGATAGCGCGTTTTCTTGAGCTCTTTTCTGGTTTTCGCTTCATCGCGCCGAACCTGGTCCACTGCAAAGTTCAGGATTTTCATGATATGAAAACGGTCAAAGGTCATCTCTGCTTGAGGAAAACAATCATTCACGCCCTTGATGTACGCAGGCCACATATCGCTGCAGGTTTGTTTAATTTGGTCAGGATGCCCTCCATGAGCCTGCAAATCTTCCCTGAATGCGCTCACCACGCCTTGTTTCCGGCCTTCTGTGCCAAATAAAAGGAGTTTTTCGTCCAGATCATAGAAGAGAGTGATGTAATTATGTCCCCTACGGCTGGCTGTCTCATCCATACCAATACGTTCCACCTCGGAGTAATCAGCATCCCCGCGGGCCTCTTCAACGTAGTGATGAAGCACACGCCAGATCCGGGTGTCATGCTCTCCGATCAGGGCCGCAATTGCAGCGACCGGCATCTCGCGAACCAGGGTCATAATCAAGGCTTCGAACAACAAGGAGAACCCGCTCCGCGGCCTGGCCCAGGGAACCCCCACTGTTGTGATGCCGCATCCCTGGGGGCATTCCACACGTGGAACCCGAGCGTGGATATAGGTCTCATGTTGGAAAAAGTTAAGGTGGCGCCACGTCTTTTGCTGGGTATCGTAGGCTTTGCCCTCCGCACCGCATTCGGGACAGGGAAAGGTGCTGCCCGCTTCAAAATCAATGGTGATGTCCAGTCTTTGTTCTTTGACGGAAAACGTGTCTTTGGTGATTTTCCATGGTTCAGGCAGGCCAAGGGCTTTTTCCAATGTTGATCGGTTCATGTCTTTTCTCCAGGTCTTCACTTGAAATTTGACTTTTATTTTACCTGGATTGACTGGTTTTAGTATCATTTACCCATACTTAATAGCGAGGAGCCAGTTTTGATAATTTATCCTCGATGAGTTTTATGATTTTCGTAATATCGTCATTTGATAAACCACATCCGATTGTAGCTGGAAATCCATCATGGATGAACCAAACATTCCCTTTTATTCTTCCAAAAATATATCCCCATGATCCCAAGGTTGTGGTATTCATGCGAAAACCAGATTGTTGATTCCTGGGTTTTATATCTGCGATTGATGCGAGTATATATTCCTTCGATTTGTTAATTAGTGGTGCGGGAGAAAGATCCCGGATTAACTTGTCATCAGAGATTGTAATTGTCTCAGTCCCTTTTAATTCCCATGCGAATGAAAACACAATAGACAGAATAGCTAATGACAAACTACCAACAAGACCAAGCAAAAAAATGAAAGGGAACAATCTGTAATCCCCAGGTTCTCTTTGGATTATCAATACTATTAACTCAATAATGTAACTCAATGCTATTGGAATTATTATGACAAACATAACAGATGAAATAATAAGTTTTATTAACTCCACCTGGTCCTTTGGTACTGAATTAGTAATAATAAATTGACCGTTAATATCATTAAAATTCAGTTTTTCCTCTTTAGAAACAATGTTAGCCATTTATTCAGTTCTCCCTTTATTTCTTATCTCAAAGCTTCATAACGTAGTAGCTAACCTGCAGCCGGGTCTTGGTTTGACGATCCTGCACCCCAGACCATCCACCTTAACCGGCTGTCAGGTTGAGCGGGGGTTATGTTGGTTGTTATGAGATGCTAAAAATGATTACAATACCATCCTCAACATGAGATAAGCATTCGTGAAAAGATTTGATGCCATCAAGCATCGCTTTACCAATACCTTCCTCGTTTGTTCCATTAAACTCATTAAAAAACTTTTCCAATTCGATCTCAGAATATTCATCTTCAAGTTTCTTTAGGAATTTATCTTTATGAGATTTAGTGAATATGAAATGAGTAGCCGAGCGGGTCTCAGATAAGAAATTAGATAGAGCATCATATTCGGATTCCATTAAGTCAATATCGTGGACCTCAGCCAAATACGGCAATAATGTGGCAAGGACATAACCAGACCATTTATAATTGCAGACTTCTTCTGCGTTTTTATTTAAGAAGTTCCAGTATTTGTCGACAGGTTTTCTAATGATCCGTTTAGTTGGAGTAGCAGATTCACTCAACCCATCAAGTTTCTCTTTTGATAAAAGCATAAAGCGGGCAATTGCAGACATTTCTTCACCTTATTAATGAAGCAACATAACGGATTAGCTCACCTGGTGCCGGGGCCAGCTATTATTGATTATAGATGAGAA
>CAZHHT010000226.1:0-2922 GCA_964532455.1 uncultured Anaerolineales bacterium | reverse complement strand
AGTTAATTTCTTAAGATTTGCTGCTTTTTACCCCCCTTTTTTCAGTAGAGCCAACCTTAAACCTTAAACTTTCTTCAATCAGGTTCGTTGAAGAAACACTGTCCTAAATCTATATCGACTGAACAAGGCAGCTGCCCGAGCCGGATTTGGGCTTCTTCAATCGTTGGATTTTTCGTTAACAGTTGTTGATAGATACAAGCTGCTTGGGAACAATTCTGATCTTCCAGGCTTTGTGCGGCTTCTAATGCCGGGTCAAAATACTCAGAATATGTCCTCATTTCAGGCATGCAGTCTACATATATGCCTTGAAATGGCCAGCGGGCAGCGACATGGCGGGAAAATTTTGATACGGGATTGGTATCATTCAGTGCTTTCTGGTATATGCTCAGGGCTGGGTCCAGCTCACCCTGGGATTGATAATAATTACCTAATAACCAGGCCGTGTATGGCGGGGGGTGCAGGCGGTAACTTAAGTTTAAGGAATAAACTGCGACTTGCTCTTGACCCGCTTCCAGGGCAAGTTTCCCTCTGTAGGTCCACAGGGTGGGAACTCGCGGGTAAGAAACTAATAAATTCTCAAGGATCTCTCCAGCCGTTTGGCGATCGCCTGAGGATTCCAGAACACCTAAATAGACTAGATTTCCTTCCAGATTCGATGGATTTTCAAGCAGGTATTCCCGGATTAATTGGTTTGCTTTCTCAAGCTTACCTGTCGAGAGATAGAGCTGTGCGAGATGCTTCAGCTGCTGCCCATCGTCCCCGGCTATCAGGTAGTTTTCCGCCTGAACTACTACTGAGGGAATAATTTTTTTTCTCGAATCCTCTTCCTGCCAATAGGGTGAATCAAGGTATTCTGGATTTTCAGCGATACATGCTCCGTAGGAACTCAGGGCACCCTCTAGTTTATCTAATTGCAGGAAATAATCGCCTAACAGACAGCTGAAGAAGGAATTCTGGGGACGATATTGGATTGCCATTTCCATCTGATTTGCTGCACTTTGATAATCTCCGCTGGCTGCATACAATACTGCAGTGTTGGCATGGTCAATTCCCCAACCGGAATAGGTTTTTAATGATTGTTGATAATACCCTAAGGCTTCACCATATCTTTCCCCGCTCTGGCAGGCGGCCTGTCCATGCGTATAACCCAGGGTATGCTGATAGTAAGGATTACCGGGATCACGCTCTAAAGCGGAAAGCAAGGCAGTGCTGGCTTCCTGCCAGTTATCCTGTTCAGCTGCACCCAGTGCCAGGTTATAAGGCTGAATTTTCCAGATAATCCATCCTCCTCCACAAGCCAGAAAGACAGCCGCCAGGCTGAGCAGTCCCAGCCCCCAGGGTTTAGGGAAGGAAGGATGGTTATTTTGCGGCGGTAAGATCCAGACCAGATAAAAAATAAACAAGAGGACAATCATTGAACTGGTAAAAATTGCGTCCGGGATTAAGACCCCAAATAACCCCCCCAGAGCAGACAACGCCACCCGGGAGGAAGCGGGTAATCCCCCTGGCTCTTTGCGAAGTTGGCGGAGAACCTGCCAGAATATCATCAGCAGAGTGATCAAGCCCAGGATCCCCAGCTGAGCGGAAATTTGTAATATTTCATTATGGGCATGGATTTGAGTGTTAGGAGCAATCGCTGGATTATGGTATTGGAGATATTTCATCCCAAAAGTTCCCAGACCGGAACCCAACCAGGGGTGTTCCAACAGAATATTGAAGGCTGTCAACCAGGCCTGGTACCGCGAGAGCATACCTCCTTCAATTAAACTGAATCCTCTCATTTTTACCAGCAGGATGATGCTTCCCACCAGGAGCATAGAACCCAGCAGAGCAGTCAGGGTGGTCCGGAATTTACTCTTGAATAGAAAATCAACTAAACTTTTCCGGTAGAGCAGCACCAGGGTAAAGAGCATAATAAATAACCCCAGAAATCCCCCACGCGACTTGGTGAGGATGAAAACAACCATGTTGAGGATTAACCCCAACGCTAGGAGGATTTTCCAGAGGAGTTTTTTTGTTTGGGTAAATTGATAGGCTCCTAAGGGGAGGATCAGTACCAGATATCCAGCGGTTACACTGGGGTGTAAGTTGATGAAATCAGGTAGGCGAGGGATAACATCGAGTATGTACCCCGGATCAGTGATGATCTGACCGGGTGTGATTTGATATATGTTTAACCAGAAAAGGGCCTGGAATAGAATTATCAATGAACTTATTCCAGCAGTTATTAACAGCGCGTTGATGATCCCTTGCCAGAGATATTGATTCCTTTTCAGATCGATCAGAATGTAAATTGCAAACAGGTATGCTGTTATCCCGATTAACTTTTCGATGCTCAAACTGATGTTTTCTGAGAAGATTGTGGAAATACACATCACCAGGAAGAAGAAACCCAGGAATACCTCAACGCCTGTGGACAGAAAACGGTCATCAAAAAACCATTTCCAACCCAACCAGAGAAAAAAAACGAAGCCAAAAACCCATACACTTTGTGTGTAGGCTGTAAAATCTTTATCAAGCACCAGCCAGGTCCCGTTGATGAACCGGAAAAAGATTGCCAGGGGGAGAAATAATAGCGTTGATAACCAATTTTTGGATGGTATTGAAAATTGAATATTTTTTAATTTTTTAATTTGATGATTTAACATGGTTCCCTGATCCTGCACGATTCCATTTTATTAGGTATTACACTGATTATATCGGAAGTCAGAGGAGAATTAAATAATTGAAAATAGAAAATTAATAATTCAAGAAACCAACATCTGATCACTCCAAGATAGATGAATCCTATAAAATTCCAGTTCATTATTTTCAATCTTTAATCCTCAATTTTGAATTATAAACGTTCCACCGTTCTAACCTTCAACTTTGGCTCTACTGAAAAAAGGGGGGTAAAAAGCAGCAAATCTTAAGAAATTAACT
>CAZHHT010000225.1:0-2924 GCA_964532455.1 uncultured Anaerolineales bacterium | reverse complement strand
CTGGCTGGTCTAATCGCAACATTTGCTGCCTTGCAATTGCTGGCTATGTGGCTGATTGATATGTTTGTGCCCCCCAAAGAGTTATGGGGAGCTTACCCACGCGAGGAGTTGGCCAATACGCTCGCTGCCCTCCTTGTAGGTCTGCCAGTTTGGTTTTTCCATTGGCGGCCTGTTCAGACGGAAATACTCAAGGATGATGAGCAAACCGACCATGCCATTCGTTCCTTAGCGCGTAAGGGATATTTGTATTTGATCCTATTTGCCGGGGTGATTGGTACCATGATTACCGCTGGCATACTGCTGTATCAAGTAATCCAACTTATACTGGGGAATGCTGATAGTGACAGCCTGCAAACCATCCTGGAGCAAGGGGCCTTACTGATTTTATTTGTGGTATTTTCCGTCTATCACTGGCGCTGCTTGCAATCGGATGGCCGACGGGTATCAAAGGCGTTAACCGAGAAGTATGCGGATTTCCCAGTAGTAGTATTTGAAACCGGTGAAGGCCAATTCGCAGAGGGTGTTTTGAGCTCTCTCCAGGCGATTGCCCCCAGTATGCCTGCTGTTGTTCAACCGGTGGGTGACCCATTTGACGAGAGTTTAGACTCAGTCGCTGTGGCTGTGATCTCCTCAAATTTACTAACTCATCCGCCAGAGGCTATCCGCGTATGGCTGGAGGGGTTTACTGGGACTCGCCTGGTTATCCCCCTCGATGAAAAAGATTGGCTTTGGGTTGGGCTGACCGATCTCTCGTTTCAGGATATGGCTCGCCAGACTGCTAAGATGATCACTCAATTTGCGGAAGGACGAGATACACGCCAAAGAAGAATGCTTTCACCACTAACTATCATTGGGTATGTTTTTGGTGCCCTGGTCGGTGCCTCATTGCTTTGTACCGCTTCATCGGCTATCCTTGAGCTGTTCTAAATTTTTACCCGGGTGGAGAATAGAGATCGGGATTGACCCTGGTTTTATTATTCCAGGAGGGGGGAATAAACCAATCTTTTCTCACCAGAAAACTGGATCATAACTATTAGAGAACCGCTTTAGACCAATCTAGAGCGGTTCTTCTAAATCCGGTACCCCGGGAAAGCTAAGACCTCCGAGGTCGGATCGACCTCGGAGGTCTTATTTTATACCCTGGATTCAACTAGCAAGTGCAACTTATAGGGTAGGATATTCGTACATATAAGCAGATATCAGGAATTTTCTCCTGGATATTGCTCGACATTGGAATATTCTAGAAATATCTTCAGGTATCCACAGTTCGGGTCATAAAACAAAAAGCATAGGTTCATGGGCTCGTTAGATGCTAAGGGAGCAAATCGTGAAGAAAACCACATTTTTTATACTGATGATTTTAGTCCTGTCAGGATGTAGTGGAAAATCACAATCGATTGCTTCGCCCACACTTTTTCCCACAGTTGATCCATGTCCAGTTGACCAAATTGAACAATTTCTTAAAATTGCCGATAGTGCAGAATATAGGCTGGCTCAAATCGCACAGCGAGCTGTTGTTACTCCAGGCGAAGACCTTGAATCTATTATAAAAGAAATGCAAGTCATTGAGGCTGAAGCTAAAAATATTAATCCACCACCATGTGCTCTGAAGGCGAAATCGGCTTTAACGAGTTATATGTGGACATTGATCCAGGGTTATTTCAGGCTATTCTTTCAAGAAATTGGAATAACTCCTGAAGTATCCCCAGACCGCCGGATGGCAGAGGATGAATTCACCTTGGCAGCTTCCAAGCTTGAATATTATGAAATGAAAATGGAAGAGTTGAGAAATCTTGTCTTGGAAAAAACCAAATCAGAGTGAAAGATTCTAAGGCAATTATCCATCTAGTTTCTCAAAATGGCGCTGGACAATAAACCCTCAGTAACCCCACACACTGGTTCGATTAGTATAAAATAACCCATTCCTTCACCATCTCAGAGGAAAAAAGTATACCCCGGGCGGAAGTCGAACCGTTTACACAGACCTAAGGTCTCAAACGCATTCCAGCTAACCTACTAATACATTCTCGTAATATATTTACAGAGGGAATATTGTATTATCATATACACAGATATCAGGATTTTTTTCTGGATATTACTCGATATTGGAATATTCGGGAAATATCTCCCGATTTCTACAGATTAGACGCACTGGGACTACACTCCGCGATCGAGAGCCCACTCGGAGGTAACTATGTCCACAAAAAACCTCTACTTTCTGGCCAAACCGTTATTACTCGCTTTGCTGCTCGCTGGCTGCATGCCTTCTCCACCAATCCAAACGTCGCTTGCTGTTTCAGCCGACGCTTGCTCATCCGCGACAGCTCTGAAGGATCCTCCCCTAGATTCCGCGTTCACAAGCGACCTGATCCTTGGAGGAGGGGGGGTTCAATCAGGCGACTTTCAGTTCGAGGCCTACCTGTACTGCGATCCCAGCCTTGGTCCAGATGCCGCCGCAATGGAATCCATGAGCTCAATCGAAGGCTTGGGAGTGCACACCACATGGCGATACGAAGGCATTGATCTCCCGGGGGATGTCGAGTTGATTTGGGGCTTCGGCCACGACGAACCAAGCGGCGGTTGGGATGGTGGCCTAACGCGCTTCTCAATGGGCAGCTTCACTGGCGGGATCAATTCTGAGGAGATCACCTCAGCTATTGCCCAAGGTGTGCCCTTGCAGCTCACCTTCGCCGTCAAGCCCACCGGATCACAACAGGCTGGAGTAGTTCTATCCTTCGAATTAGTTCCGTCCAGTGATGGTTATGTGCCCACGAACATCCGGCTCGAGACCCTGCCGTAGATCACTACAATCCAGTGTACCTAAGGGTTACTAGAATGTAAGAGTGATGAGGGCGTGGCAGGCATGGTAACCCTGTGGTTGACAACCGAGCTGGGGACGTTAGCCTGAGGGCTCGAGCGTCTGG
>CAZHHT010000224.1:0-2964 GCA_964532455.1 uncultured Anaerolineales bacterium | reverse complement strand
GCTGATCATTGATGAGTGGCCTAACATGCAGCGGATCTTTCTTTCCCTCGCATTGAAAACAACAACTCAATTCATCATTGTTGGCAAACTGAGTTCGTACACGCGCAAAAACCGCACCAAGCGTGCGCTTTGGGAATTAGATAATATTTACCGTTCTCTCTACCTTCTCAACTATATCGACTCCTTGCCCTTGCGGCAAAATGTCCAGCAGGCCATGAATCGCGGAGAAAGCTATCATCAGCTGCGCCGGGCCGTTTCCTATGCCAATTTTGGCGCCTTGCGATTCAAGACCGAAAGTGAACAATTGATCTGGAGCGAATGCAGTCGATTGATCACGAATTGCATCATTTACTACAATGCCGCTTTGCTGTCTCGGTTGCTTGAGATCAAAGAAGCCGCGGGAGAAGAGGAACAGGTCAATCTCCTCGGACGTGTTTCACCAGTTGCCTGGCAGCATATCAACTTTCACGGAAGGTTTGAGTTCTTAGATCCACCCGCGCCCATCGATCTTGAATCGGTGGTTCAGGATCTTGTCAGGGGGGAGATTAGGATTTCTGAGGCTCTGAATTGAACCTTTTTGAGGGGATGTGCAAAAAACCCCAAATTGCATCATTTACTACAACGCGACTTTGCTGTCTCGCTTGCTTGAGATCAAAGAAACCGCGGAAGAAGACGAACAGGTGACGCGACTTGGACAAGTTTCTCCGATTACCTAGCAACATATTAACTTCCACGGAAAATTCGAGTTCTTGGACCCACCTGCACCCATCGATCTTGAATCGGTAGTTCGGGAGCTAGCCCAGGGGACAGTCAATATTTACGAAGATCTGGATTGAACCTTTTTGAGGGGATGTGCAAAAAAACCCAATACAGAAAATTTCCCCAAATTTCTTCACCATTTGTACGTAAATGAAGGTAATTTAATTTTGACGTGGAATTCAGGTAATTATCTCCTCAAGGTAAATCTTAAATACGTGGAGGTGTTTTTCAGTGTATACTGAGGGAAATTCAATCAGGGAGGAAGAATGGATTTATTGAAAAAACGGATTCTGGCAGAAGGACAATACATAGGTAATGGCATTCTAAAAGTTGATAGTTTTATCAATCATCAGGTTGATCCAGTGTTAATGAATGAAGCTGGGAAGGAGTTTGCCAGAATCTTTAAAGATATTTCCCCCACAAAAATATTAACAGCTGAAATTTCCGGGATAGCCCCAGCAGTTTCAGCAGGATTACATATGCAAATCCCGGTTGTTTTTGCCAGAAAACATAAACCGATTACCATGCCAGATCAAGTTTTACTCACCTTATCTCCATCTCATACCAAAGGAAGGACTGTAGAATTAATCGTTTCCCCAGAATATCTGGGCACCGGTGAACGCGTATTGATCATCGATGATTTTTTGGCAACAGGAAAGACCATCGAGGGTTTAATTCGTCTGGCCGAAATTGCTGGTGCGACTATCGTTGGGGTGGGCGCTTTAATCGAAAAATCTTTTGAAGAAGGCAGGAAACACCTGGAAGAAATGAATATCACTGTTCATTCATTGGCCAGGATTGAATCCATGACTGAAGATGCAATTATCTTTTATCAATCATGACTCGAGACACAATCGTTATCCTTGATTTTGGATCTCAATATACACAATTAATTACCCGGGTTGTCAGAGAACAATCAGTTTATTCCCTACAGCTGCCCTAGCATGTCGATCCCCAGCATCTGGTTGATATTCAACCCAAGGGAATCATTCTCTCCGGAGGCCCCGCATCTATTTATATGGATGGCGCACCAAAATTTCCTCCTTCCCTTGTCTCTTTAAGGATTCCTATTCTGGGAATTTGTTATGGCATGCAAGCCATGGCAAGTGCGCTGGCTGGAGATATCACCCCATCGTCAGCAAGGGAATATGGCCATGGCTTACTGGTAGTCAATGAACCGAATCCGCTTCTTCCCCTTGGCGACCATCAAGTCTGGATGTCCCATGGTGATCAAATCACTCAACTACCCCCCGGGTTTAGTGGATTGGCAACTACTGAAAACACTCCCATCGCGGCCATGGACGATTCAAATCGTCATTATTATGGCGTCCAATTTCATCCAGAAGTTAAACACACACCGATTGGATCAGTAATCATCAAAAATTTCTTATTCAAGATTTGCCAAGTTCAATCAAATTGGACTGTATGGTGCAAATATGCCATCCGAGTTCTTTCAATAGCTATTTTTGTCCAAATAATCAATAACTCAATAATGAATCTCCACTTTCTTAGCGTGTGGTATGTTTTGCCACTTTCAAATTTCAATTACATACTGGTTGAGGTTTATGGTCTATTGGCTGCTCCATACACGTACTTTCATTATTTCTTGATCTTTTTGCCTCTTTGGGTACTGCTAACAATGATAAATATCTGGAAATCATTCTCTTCCGCCAACAAGTGCGAATCCTGCAGCGGAAATTGAACACTTCGCCACGAATTTCTCGCCCAGAAAAACAGATATTGGGTACACTATCCGCCAGGTTCAGCCAGTTAGAAAATTATGCTCGTCAACGAATGCAGCAGGTCATGCTGATATTCAAACCTGACACGATACTGCGATGGTATCGTGAATTGGTCCGACGTAAATGGGCACTCCATCAAAAGAGAAAACCAGGCAGACCCCGATTATCGTCTGAACTTGAAGAGTTGATCATCCGTCTTGCCAATGAGAATCCCCGCTGGGGATATGACAAGATCCATGGTGAACTGCTCAAGTTGGGATTTGCCGTGAGCCCAACATCGGTCCGTAATGTTCTAAAACGTCATCGGATATCACCTGCTCCCCAACGATTTTCCCTTTCCTGGCGCAGTTTCCTGGGACACTATAAGGATCAAATCCTGGCTTGTGTTTTCTCTACCATCGTAACTATCTCGCTCTCTGGATGTGCATATTTCCTGGCTGTGGAAAATTGTTGAGAAAGATCC
>CAZHHT010000223.1:0-3004 GCA_964532455.1 uncultured Anaerolineales bacterium | reverse complement strand
TAATGTGGGGAATAACCTGAATTGTTCCGCCCAGGTAGTCGCCCCGCCTTTCCCGCATGATCACTTCTTCGTATACCTGACCGGTTGTTACGTTGCAAACCTGGTTGAGGCTGGTATCAATAAATCGTTCGTAATGTCCAAGATCAAGATCAGTTTCTGAACCGTCATCCAGCACAAAAACTTCCCCATGCTGATAGGGGTTCATTGTGCCGGGATCAACGTTTATATAAGGATCCAGTTTTTGAATTGCAACTTTAAATCCCCGTTCCTTCAGCAGTCTGCCCAGTGCCGCGGCGGTTACACCTTTTCCCACTGAACTTAAAACACCACCGGTAAGAAAAATAAACTTTGTTTTCATATTGCCCTTTGGAATAATGCTGTGAAGGTGATTTTATGGGGGATCCTTGTTGCTCAGGTTTCTTCCCTAAATGAAGAGGGGAGGACCTGGAATTCCAGACCTCCCCGCGAAATTGCTCTTGGTAGGATGTGCTGTCAATCACTCGAGAAATTGATTGAGATCTTCCGCGGCCCGGCGCATTTCTAGGAAAACCAAACCTAATTTTGCTTTCTCTTTGGCGAGGGCTGTTAAAACGGCTTCCTCACCAATTGCCGATAGAATAACATAACCATCATCGCCGTGAATATAAACTTGGTCCAGGGCTCCTCTATTTAATTCTTCCGCGATCCGGTCACCTAAACTCAGCATGGCTGCAGACATTGCGGATACTCGATCCTCTTCAACGTCTCTCGGCAGCGCTGATGCTATTGTAAGTCCATCTACTGAAACGACTGCTGAAGCCTCAATCTCAGGTGTCGCAGCCTGCATCTCGCGCAAGCGCTTGACCATCTCCTCAGCTTTTGAAATAGCCATATCAGATTCTCCTTGATGACTGCAAGTCCAACTCTCTCTTGAGTTTACCATAACTTTTTCATAATATACTCTAAACGTTTTCAGCCTCACAAAATAGATAGTTTATCCTGAAACTGAAGTGACAGCGTTTGTGTTTTCCAGCGAGTGAAGGATCCCAAATGCTCTAGAAGCAGCCCAAGATGATGAGAGGAAGAAGTCTGGGATTAGGGGACTGATTGAGAAATTAAATATTGTAATGTATGAACGATTGTGTGTCATCGCGAGAAACAAGCGACGAAGCGATCTCCTGGATATCAGAGGGGATTGCCGCTTTTCTGTTCTGATCACCTTGATACCCACCTTGTTACACTCTGTGTCCACTGGTACAGGTTAGTAGAAGGGAGCATCCCTGAACTTATACGATTAGGCATTAACTTAAGCGTCGATGGAAGTCGACGCTTGGCTCTGCCCCAAGTCGGGAATTCATTCCCCTGGAGGATGGTAGTGATAATGAGAGAAAGCATCGCCGCTCTGAGAGGATTGCCGTATCGGGAAGTTGAGCTTTCTTCCCCGCAATAACAACTGGTTTCGTGTCTAACCATTGAATACTGAATACTACTCCCTACCCATTACTTGCGAACAACCAACCACTGACTGCTTGCCCTCGCCAAAAATCCGTTGACCATTAACTCACCCCGTGCTACACTCAAGTCGTGAAAAGACTGGCCTGGATTTCCCTGGTATTTATTCCTCTTCTGGTGATGAGTGTATTTCATCAAGTTCAACCGGCAGCCGCCCAGGCTCCAACGATTTCTCCCAGTATCTTTATCCTGAGTCCCCGGGAAGGGCAGGCTTTGCAGGGAATTGAAATCATTGAGGGAAAAATCAGAGGGGAAGGATTTACTTCTGGAAAACTTTCATTCAGTTATGCCGCGGATGGAGCAGAAACCTGGTTTTTTATCGCGGATATCATACCGGGAGCTGAAGAGAGTTCTCAAACATCAGTTAAAGTGGAATGGGATACCACCCAGATTACAGATGGGAATTACCATTTGCGGTTAGTTGCAGAGTATGAAGGAAAGGCAACCATCTTTGAAATGATCCCGAATTTACGGGTTCGCAATCATTCCCCGGTAGAAACTTCCACACCTGCCCCCGCGGGCATTCAGGAGGACGTGGATCACACGGATTACACTGTCACCCCAACCCAGAGGTCAGCATCTCAGAAGACCCCCACCCCCCTGCCAGAGAATCCAGCAGTGCTGGAATCGAATGACCTGTACCGGGTTTTGAGTATCACCGGGATCCTGATTTTTGGTGCATTTCTGATTGGCGCGATCTACTTAAGGATCAAAAAAGGTTTCAGGTGATTGAATCAAACCATGATTGGGAGAAAAAAACCTTTCTTAATCGTCGGATTAGGTAATCCAGGACGAGAATATCGGAATAACCGGCATAATATCGGCTTTATGGTCCTTGACCAGCTAGCCGGGAAAATGGATACATCTTTTTCAAAGATGAAAATGAATGCGTTAATGACCGCGGTAAGATACAAAGGTTACCGGATTATTCTTCTCAAACCTCAGACCTTTATGAACTTATCAGGGAAAGCGGCAGCCTCTTTTATCCGGTTTTATAAATTACCTCTCGAAAACCTACTGGTCGTCTATGATGATGTTGATTTACCGTTCCAAACTATAAGGATGCGGCCGAATGGCGGTGATGCGGGACAAAAAGGTGTTCGGTCTATCATCAAGGAATTAGGAACCAAGGATTTTCCCCGCCTGCGGATTGGTATCAATCGTCCCCCAGGCCGGATGTCAGTCAGTTCTTA
This sequence comes from uncultured Anaerolineales bacterium, assembly GCA_964532455.1. Taxonomy (GTDB): domain Bacteria; phylum Chloroflexota; class Anaerolineae; order Anaerolineales; family UBA11858; genus B10-G9. The sequence goes on along the minus strand of CAZHHT010000223.1, from coordinate 320 downwards.
TGTATTGCTTAATTTCTCGGATCAGGAAGTGGAGACCCTCCCGTTTGTGCTTGAACAGGCTGCAGATGCGATTCTCGTCTTTGTTGAACTGGGTTTAAATCAGGCGATGACAACCTATAATCAGAGTCCATCAAGCGAATAAAATCCCTATGCAGGAAGAACTATTACATAGAATTAAGGAACAACCGGCGTTTCAATCGCTGGCTGCCGATATCAGTTCGGAAAAAAAGACCGGCTTGGTTGGATTACCGAGAGCGGTCCGGTTGCCGGTCTTAGCTGGTTTAAAGTCAGCTTTAAACCGGCCGATTCTGCTCATCACA
>CAZHHT010000222.1:0-3060 GCA_964532455.1 uncultured Anaerolineales bacterium | reverse complement strand
GCAGGACTTGCCAGCCAGGAAGGAGGGAAATCCTCCCCCTGGAAACACGTGATAGTCGAAAAACCGTTTGGAAAAGACCTTCAAACCGCCCAGGAATTGAACAAAACTATCCACCAGTTTTTTTCTGAAGACCAGGTTTACCGGATTGATCATTACCTGGGTAAAGAGACTGCCCAAAATATTTTGTTCTTCCGCTTTGCTAATACAATTTTTGAACCGGTATGGGATAGACGGTATATTGATAATATCCAGATCACAGTTGCAGAGAGTGTAAATGTCGGACATCGGGCCAAATATTTTGATAAGGCTGGCATCCTGAGAGATATGTTCCAAAATCATCTCTTCCAGCTTCTCTCATTGGTGGCGATGGAAGCGCCGGCTTCGTTCAATGCTGATGCGATCCGGAATGAACGGGTCAAATTACTGCGATCCATTCACCCATTAAGCCGGGATGCTTCTGTTGCTGGACAATACCTGGGTTACTGCGATTCTAATGGCGTTGCCCAGCACTCCCGGACACCCACTTATGCTGCCCTGAAGCTATATATTGATAATTGGCGCTGGAAAGGAGTTCCATTTTATCTGCGATCTGGTAAATCACTCGAGCGAAAAGCAACAGAAATCACCATTGAATTCCAAAAACCTCCCCACTTGATGTTTGGTCTTTCAAATCCTAATGAGTTAACTCCAAACATTCTTTCCATGTGTATTCAACCTGATGAAGGAATCCATTTAAAATTTCAGGCAAAAGAACCCGATTCAGAGCAGAATATGCGCGCCGTTGACATGGAATTTCATTACCAGGGGCTCTTTGATGACATGAAGCTTCCTGGCGCCTACGAGAGGCTGCTCAGTGAAGCTATCGCAGGCGATCCATCCTTGTTTACCAGAAGTGACGGAATAGAAACAGCCTGGCAAATCATCGATCCATTGATTCAATCCTGGGAAGACCAATCTACTGATGACCTCGCCGTTTATGATATCGGTTCCTGGGGACCAGTGGAAGCAGAAGATCTTCTTTCGCAGGACGGTCGTCGTTGGAGAATGAATTGTGGCCTTCACGATGACTGTATCGAACCTGCACCCTTACAGAAATAGAATTCCGATTAATTTGGGATTGATTACTCAGCAAGATTCTCATATCCTTCTATTACGCCTCTCTAGATCCTCCCCCCTGCTGTGATATAATGATTACAACGGGGATGAAAGGTATCGACGGAAGAGATTGACCCCGGATTGCGAGCCGAGAGGCGCCGTTCTCGTTAAATCAGCGCAAAACTTTAAGTGCCAACCGCACTGAATATGCTGCTCTTCCCCTCGCTGCATAAGCCAGGGTAAGACAGACGATTGCCCTCAGAAGCAATCTCGTTCACCTCTTTCAATCTCCTGCTGGAAGAGAATGAACGTCAGAAAGCAGGAGTGCATCCGGATGACGCCGCTGCTCTGGTTCAAGTGGGGCTTTCGGGTCCCAGCGGCTAATCAGATGAAACTCTGGGCAATTGTAGTCCATCTGATAAAAATGAACAATTGCCTATGCTCGTAGACGTCCGAGCGGTTGAATCTTTCGGACGCGGGTTCGATTCCCGCCATCTCCACCTGATCCATACGAGGCTTATCTGCAAACCGGGATAAGCCTCGACCATTTAAAATCACTGTCCACCTAACCCGCAATGAGGTACCCTAACAGCTAATTTACCTCTTGTTTTCTTCAGTCATGGTATGGATTAACGGTTTGTTTGGTACTCAGGCTGGTAAAATATTTGGGCTAATAGAGTATGTTATAATCTGACTATTATGACAGAGCCCCAACTAACCTTGCGGGAAACTATCCCCTTGGAATTATCTGCCTCTGAAGAAGAATCCCAAGAGAACGAACCTCAATCAACAGGGAAAAAAGTTGCTTTTATCATCGGCGGCCTGCTAATTCTTACCCTGGTTGTAATGGGGTTGGTGCTGTTACTTCAGCCGGGAACAGATACAGGACGTGTGAGGGATATATTTATCATTTTCATGGCTTTGGAGTTTCTTCTTATTGGCGGAGTGATGATTATTCTCATCATTCAACTTGCCCGTTTGACACTGCTTCTTCAAAATGAAATTAAACCAATCCTTGAATCAACCAACGAAACAGCCAATACATTAAGGGGCACAACTGCTTTCTTCAGTGAACACCTGGTTGAACCGGTCCTAAAATTAAATCAGTACCTGGCTGGATTAAATAAAATACTCAGTTTTTTCAAGTCTGAAAAAGATTAACAAAGCAATAAAAAAATATAGGAGTGTGAACTATGTCTGATAATAGCAATGAATTTGGCGCTTTTATGTCCGGGTTATTACTCGGTGGTATTGCCGGAGCTGTCACTGCGTTATTATTAGCTCCTCAATCTGGAGAAGAAACCCGAAAGATCATCATTGACAAAAGCCTGGAGCTAAAGGACAAGGCGGTGGAAACGGTTGAAGATGCCCGACGGCAAGCTGAAAAAGCGGCAGAAGAAGCCCGGCTTGCAGCTCAAGAATACACCCAAAAAGCCCAGGAACAAGCCAAAAAGCTTCAGGAACAGGGACGGGTAATTTTGGAAGAACAGAAACAAAAACTTAGCAAGGTCACTAAGAGCGGTAAAAAAGCTGCTGGAGAAAGCGAAGACTAATTTCCCTTTACCCAGGTGAAACTTATTATTATCAAAAAATCCCGGTACTCAAACCGGGGTTTTTTGTCCATTTCTGTGATCTTTATATTAATCAGATACCACTTGCCCGATTGAATCTGAGATATCACCAGCCAATACAGAAGCTGAATAGGCTTTTTTCTCTGCTGCAATACCCCCTGCCCTGGCATGGATCCAGGCACCACCAGCAGCAGCCTCAAAAGGTGAAATTCCCTGGGCAATCAATCCGGTTATGATTCCAGCCAATACGTCGCCACTTCCTGCCGTGGCCAGGGCGGGATGGGCAGCTCCAAGAATTTTTGTTTGACCTTCAGGATCTGCAATCACAGTGTTTGCTCCTTTGAGCACCAAAATTTGATCCCACTCTTGAGCATATTTTTCAGCAACACCAACC
>CAZHHT010000221.1:0-3157 GCA_964532455.1 uncultured Anaerolineales bacterium | reverse complement strand
CCCTCGGATTTAAGCAAGATGGATTAATGAGACCGTTCTTAAAACCACTGGTCTGGAAGCCTATGGTACGCTTTTCAGAATTAGCAACAAAGTTCGATTACAAGATTGTGAACGAAGGTTTTCAGAGGGCGTCTGCCTGGATTATCTCTCATTTTGTAGACCGGGTTAAAATAATTGGGACGGAAAATCTGCCCACCGAAGGACCTCTGGTAATTGCTTCCAATCATCCCGGTGCCTATGATTCACTGATCATTGCGGCTAATCTGCCTAGAGACGATCTAAAAATAATTTCCTCAAATATACCTTTTCTAAAAAAACTTCCGGTTACCAGCAACCATATGATCTTTTCTGCCCCGGATGCCCATATTCGGATGGGTGTTGTCCGGCAAGCAATTAGGCACCTGAAAGATGGCGGTTCCTTGTTGGTATTTGCCCGGGGTTCCATAGATCCTGATCCCGCTTTCATGCCTGGATCAGAAAAAGAACTTACCCACTGGACATCCAGTTTGGGATTCTTTTTGCGAAAAGTCCCCCAAGCCAAATTGGCAATCACTCTTGTCAGTGAAGTATTAGCCTATGACTACATCAACCATCCTGCGACAATATTCCGCAAAGGACGGGTGAATAAACAAAGGTTGTCAGAGTTTTTTCAGGTGATGAACCAGCTGTTGATTCCTGGAAAACTAATGGTTTCACCCAACTTGTCTTTTGCTCCAACGCTTACCCTGGACGATCTGGGTAATTACAAAGATCTCAAAAAGATATCCAGGGAAATCGTCAAACAGGCTCAAGATCACTTTGATTACCATTCATCCCAGCTGCTGACCCCCTCGAGATTAAATTCCGCTTAACTTCTTCAGTATTTTTCTTAAAATAAAAATGGGGCTGTCTCAATAGCTATGCACTGTCCCCTTTCGATTTCATTTTGTTGAGAACCCAACATCTACAAATCAATAAAACTTTCTTCAGTAAGCGATTTCAATCGCCTGCCAGAGGATTAGCAGTAGATAAAATCAAAAACCCTCGGATATGAAAATCTCCAGGGGTTCACCTTTGGTGTACCGTTATTTCTTCATGACCAGATGTTATTAAATAAACGGTTCATCCGGTAAATTATTGATAAGATTGTTTAACCCTTATTGTTTTCTTTTCAACCAGCGGACAAAGGCAGCTGCCCCAAAACAGGAATACCCGCTAAAACTTAACAGGATAAATCCCCATTTTAATCCGGAAAAGGTCGCTGCCAGGAGAGCTATCCCTGCCAAACGAGCAGGATAGAGGTACATCACCAGGGACGTGGCAGAATTCTCCAGGTAATCGAAAAGGCCAGCGGTAATGGGGAAAATATTGGCAAACTGCCATACCTTTTTACTTGTAGGTAGTTGTTTTAAAAACCAGCTGATGCCAGTGATGAGAAATACTACATAAACGAAGGGAAAAACCAGGTCAAAAGTCAAGCGAGCATAGATATATGCCAGTCTTCCTTCCTGCCCATAATTTTCTGCCATTTGGTAGATTTCAGCAGGGGTATACAGCAGGGATGTGTCAGGAATTTTTGAACTCCCTGTGTTTTCTAAAGAAATATTTGCTTGAGCAGGGAGTACCAGGATGGTGAATAACAGCATAATCACCAGGGATCCAATCACCATCCATCCCCTTGATTTCTGTTGGATCCAATTTGAAAGATGAGTTAACATTGTACTTCTCACTAGTTGGTGATTGAAACCAGTAATAACTGCTCCCCACTGAACGATCCAGCGGGGAGCAATGAAAGGATTCAGGTCAGATATTTCAGGTTATCCAGCTGATCTTTCAGCGTTGCAGCCGTTTCTAAATATCCGGCAAGCTTATCCTTTTCATTATTAACCACTTTTTCCGGAGCCTTCTGAGCGAAAGCCCCCGAGAGCAATTCCTTCAGACGTTTTATCTGGTTTTCAATTTCTGCCAGCTCACTCGACAACCGCTTTTCTTCTTCCTTCAGATCCACTAAACCGCTGAGGGGAAGATAGATTTCAACAGGTCCTGCGACCAGGGCAATTTGCCCCCGGGGTTTTTTATCCTGGGTTTCAAGTATGGTAATTTGATTTTGATCCAGATAGGCTAGAGTGGACAGGCTGCCAATTGCTGATCTTAACATCGGGGTTTGATCGCCGGCTACAAATATTGCGGGGATTAATCTTCCGGGTTTCACACCCTTTTCTGCCCGTACGTTGCGGATGGTTCTGACAATATCCTGGATGAGCTTAAAATCCTGCACCCGAGGAGCTTCCCAGATTTCAATCGGGCGCGGTTCAGGCCAGGGAGCAATCATTAAAGCATCTGGCCATTCTCCTAACCGGTCTTGATAAGGGGAGTTTAAAACCGAATCTTTCAAATGCTGCCAAAGTTCCTCTGTTATGTACGGTGTGAAAGGATGCAGCATTCGCATAGTTATATCTAACGCCTTGATCAAAGTTTCTATGGTGTAATAAGCCCGATCGCCTCCTTGGGAAATCTGTTCTTTGGCAATTTCCAGATACCAATCTGCGTATTCACCCCAGAAGAATTCATAAATATAGCGTCCGGCTTCTCCGTACTGGTGATTGTTGAAGAGTCGGTCTACATTACGGATCAGATCTTGTAGCTTAGCCCAGATCCAGGAATCCGCCAGGGTCCAATCCGGATTTCCTTCAGGCTGCTTTGGAGCATATTCCAGCGTGCCAAGCACAAACCTTCCTGCATTCCATACTTTATTGGCAAAATTTCGATTAGCCTCCACCTTTTGTAAACTGAGATTGGTGCTTTGACCGGGAGTTGATCCTACCATCATCGTAAACCGGAGAGCATCAGTTCCCATCTCATCCATAATTTCTATCGGATTAATGACCTTTCCCTTGGTTCTGCCTTTGGTTCTGCTCATTTTTTGACCTTCTTCGTCCAGGACCAATCCATGTAGATAGATCAGAGAGAAGGGAATTTTATCGGTTAATTCCAGTCCCATCATAATCATCCGGGCGACCCAGAAAAAAAGAATATCGGTACCTGTTTCCATCATAGTTGTCGGGTAAAAATAATCCAAATCGGGTGTTTTTTCCGGCCAGCCAAGAGTGGAAAAGGGCCATAATCCAGAGGAGAACCAGGTATCCAGTACATCCGGATCTTGATGAATTTGGAAACT
>CAZHHT010000220.1:0-3160 GCA_964532455.1 uncultured Anaerolineales bacterium | reverse complement strand
ACTTGTTCAATGGATACACTTGATTGAATTTACAGAAAAGAACTTGCACAATCATAGTAAATACGAGGTACATGATCCTAAGTATCAATTTGTGCCTTGATAATTTATCTCCATTAACCAATTATAAGCGCAATATTTGTACCAAATTTATTAAAGCTGTATAAAGGGTGATTTCCTGATTATCTTCCTGAGGGCACTACTCTTCTGGAGAAATATATTCATCCCCAAATATCAAAACACTGGTCTTGCGACCGGTGCAGTTTATCTTAATGATGCCATCTATAGGATAATATGACAGATTTAACCGTACTGATAAGAATAATTCAACGACCCATAAACCGGATCGAGTTTATCAAGGTCCGACTCAATATGTACAGGTCCAGCATTCGGGATTGATGTTTAATGTAATATAAATCATACTGCAGCTTCACCAATGTATCCTTCACAGAATCCCCATATCCATGGTGAATTAACCCCCACCCTGCCATGCCTGGCTTTACCAGTAATCGCACCCTGTAAAATGGAATCTCCTGTGATAATTTCTCTACAAACTCAGGACGCTCTGGCCGTGGGCCAACTACACTCATTTCCCCCCTAAGAATATTTAAAAACTGAGGAAACTCATCAATATGCGTTTTGCGTAAAAACCGTCCAATCCTCGTTATACGGGTATCATTAATTTCTGCCCAAACAGCTCCACCTTTCTCAGCTTCGGGGATCATAGATCGAAACTTGGCAATCGAGAAAATTTTTCCATACCGGCCCAACCGTTTTTGGGAGTAAAATATTGGTCCCGGAGAATCAATATATATTGCCATAGCAATAAAGGGAAATATTATCATTAAGACAATCAGGCCAAATAATGCTAAGACAAGATCAAACAGGCGCTTACTAAACTGATGTACTCTGTCTAACCCGGGTTTTTCTAATGGCATAGCTACTGACCAGTGATCGCCAATATGCTCAACAGGAACTTTTCCAGTTATCTGCTCATGAAGCAGCGGCATGGGAACCACTTCCACTCCTTGTTGCAAGCTGTCTGTCAGTAATTGATACAATTCTCCACTAACACCGTGAGTTATTGCTAAAACAATCATTGTCACACCCCTGGCAGCGACAATTTCCAACAGTTGGCTGCTTGACCCAAGAACAGGAAATGATGCTTTTTGATCATGCAGTCCTCCTCTCCCCTGGTGATAAAAGGTTATCCAATTCCCAAACTTCTCAGGGTCATCATCGATAAAACCCACCACTTCATAGATCGCTTGGGTATGTTCCTGGAAAGCTTGACAAATTGTCTTACCTGCTCCACCAGCTCCTACGATTAATACTTTTCGACGAAAAACGGCTCGTCCAAAAAAAAAGAGATATGCTGCCCGCCCCACTACTAAGCCTGCCACAGGAACTAAGAGAGTAATAAACAGCGGTTGACGAGATGGAGGAAGCATAGGGGCTAAGTATGGTACCAAGATAAATGTCCCCAGCGTGAGAAATCCAGCACTCAAAATGGGGAGAAAAGCGGTCGTAAACAGACAGGCTTTTTCCAAATCATATATTTGAAAAAGGTAACCCCAGAAAAACCATAATCCAGTTAGCAGTAGGAACCAAACAGGATTATCGATCACTAATTCCCAATTTAATTTATAATCCGGGCGGTACGCCATTGAGAACAAAAAACCACTATAGACAGCGACAAGGTCAATAATCGCCAATATTAGACTGCGGTCATTGGCAGTAATGGAAATTTGAGATTTTTTATCGATTTCTTTTGGGGAAGTTCTCTGAGTCATAGTTATTACATTACGTTGTAAGATTATTTTTTATGTCAATCCAGTAAAGTTACAGGTCTGATTACAGGGTGAATATTTTTCCCACTAGATAATGAATCCCTTATTTACGAGGCACTCGTTTCCAGGCCTGCTCTTGAGATCTCGTCACACTTCTCCATAAACCCATCACCAGGGCAAGATTAATCATGGCCAGGTAGTAAAAGGGAATAAAGGGACCCGAACGCCCAAAAAAACGATCTCCAAGATATCCCAATCCAGCTCCTAGGTAAACCAATCCCTGCCCAACCAGCAGCAAGGGATAAATTCCTCCCTGTTTGAGAAGTAGAAAATTACCGACCAGCATGCCCAACCCCAGAAAAGGAACCAGCCAGCGCAGCAATTTATGGGAAAAGATAGCCAGGGCAGTAAACCCATATTTGGGATGAAGTAAAGCCAGCATACTGGGCACAGCGTTGAAATTCAGCGAGGAGATCCGAATTTTCCGGATGAACTCGTTGCCCATATCTGGGGAGGTGGTCTCCTCTGCAATTGCTTCTGGTTCATAGACCACCCGCTGATGCTGCCGGAGAATTTGCAGGGTGATCATCAAATCGTCATTAATCGGTATCTGGATTGACAAGGGTTGAAAAAGCGCTTTTCGGGTGGCGAAGATAGCCCCATTGGCACTGATGACCGATTGCAGGGATCCTTCTGCTTCCTTAATCTTGTTCTCAAATCGCCAGTACAATCCTTCTCCTTCTCCTCCCAGCGTACTATTGGGCTTTAGGAGATTTAATTTGCCGCAAACACCGCCCACAACAGGATCAGAAAAGTGACGGGTGAGTAATTTGACCGAGTTAGGTTTATAGATGGAATTCGCATCCGAAAAAAGTATAATCTCTTCGTTTACTTCCTCGACAAGCTTATTAATAACACTGCTCTTCCCTTCTCTCTCCGGAAATATTTTGTATTGTATCCAGGGGTGATCGATAGAGGAAATAATTTCATTTGTCCGATCAGTTGACCCATCAGATCCAAAAACAAAACTAATCCGATCCTGGGGGTAGTCAATGAGCAAACAATTTTCTATCTTTTCTTCCAGGACCTCTTCCTCATTATAGGCGGAGATTACCATCGCCACTCGTGGAAAATCGTTTTGATTGATCTTTGATTTGCACGGGAAAAGGCGAGCCAGGGTGATAATCAGGAAAGGGTAAATCAAATAGGTATAAAGAATTAATCCTAAACAGGTCCAGAATAAGAAAGTCATGTTTCCCCGTTTTATTAATATGAATAAAAAAATTGAAAATTTTCTCAGATTAATGGTTTAAGGTTTAATGTTGGCTCCGCTGAAAAAACCTATCTGAGCGAGATGGTGGCAGGTTGAAGCC
>CAZHHT010000219.1:0-3170 GCA_964532455.1 uncultured Anaerolineales bacterium | reverse complement strand
CGTTTTTGCATTCAACTTTGTTTAAAATGGTGTTTTTTCAGAGGACTCATTAATAGTTTTACTGTTCAAGATCCGAAAATATCAGGCTTTCTTGGTTTTTCTGGAGGAAACTCATGGCCGAAACAATTTCTGATCAGCTTGATCAAGTACTAATTAATTTTGAGAGGAATGTTCCCCATGTGGAGGCCACCGCTATAGTGAGCACTGATGGTTTGGTGATCGCTTCCAGGTTGCCTGATCGGGTTGAAGAGGACCGTGTCGGGGCCATGGGTGCCGCAATTCTTTCCATCAGTACACGCAGCGGGGAAGAACTGAACAGGGGGAAAATGCGCAGGGTGTTAATTGAAGGAACGAACGGATATTTGCTAATTCGCAGTATTGGAGAGTTTGCGATCCTGGTCGCCATGGTTGATAAAAAAGTCCGCCTGGGTATGCTGTTTTATGAATGTAAACGATGTATAGCCCAGTTGAATGAAATTTTATAACCTTGAACTAATAATGAAGCATAAGATTCAGGGAGAGAAACATGGATGACATTAAAGCCACAATAATTAACCGTGATCTAAATCCATACCACTCATTTTTGTCCTCGTATTTTGCCGGTTTGGCAGAACTGGGTATGATAAATCAGGGGACCATTAATATCGTCTCAAAAAGAGCCGCAGAATATTTATATTCTTATTTGGATGCGAAGGATATCATCCCTGACATGAACGCCGTTCCGGGTGATTCGACCGTGGAAGTGGTTAGGAATTTAATTTTATATATCAACAAGATTCTTAGCCTGATGGGAGGTTATGACCTTCAGGAAGTTGATGAAGGTCAGTTCGTTTTATTGGTAGCGGCAGATAAATGCCGGATTTGTCCCAAAGGTGTTGGCGGCGCGGAGGTAAAAGGTACCTTGTGTCCAATACCAAGTTTTCTTGAAAGCCTGGTGAATAAAATTGCCGGAGCGGAACTCATCGATTTAATAACAGCCGGTATAGAAAAAGAAGGTACAACCTGTAAGGCATATTTCCAGGTTATATCCTGAAATAACGATTTATGAATAGAAATCTATCATCCGTTAAATTGGTTAATACATTTTCTATTGTTGCCTATGATCCTCAAAAGCAAGAATGGGGGGTTGCTGTGCAGTCAAAATTCCTGGCTGTTGCTGCGGTAGTTTCTTGGGCTCAGGCAAATGCTGGAGCTGTAGCCACTCAGTCCTACGCGAATGTTACTTATGGTTCGAGGGGATTAACTTTGATGGAGGGGGGAGCATCTGCAGAGGAAACAATAGAACACCTGATTGAAAATGATGAGCAGCAAGACTTACGGCAGGTAGGTGTAGTGGATCGGAAAGGAAGAGCGGCTGCGTTCACCGGTAAAAAATGCCCTGCTTGGGCTGGCCATATCGTTGGAGATGGGTACACCTGTCAGGGAAATATACTTGTTCCGGGTACAGTTAAAGCCATGGCTGTTAAATTTGAGGAAGTCCGACAGGGACAGGGAGAGCTGGCAGATTGGCTGGTCCTCGCGCTGGAAGCAGGGCAAGAAGCCGGAGGTGATAAACGCGGACGTCAAGCAGCGGGTGTCCTTGTTGTGAGCGAAAAAGGGGGTTACGGGGGGGATAACGACAGGTATCTGGATTTAAGAGTCGATGATCATCCCTATCCAATATTAAAGCTGAAGCAGTTGGTAGAAAATCATCATCTATTATTTGGTGAGGTTGATCCCGGGGATCTTGTATCCCTTGTGAGTGTCACCCAGGAACTGCAGGGAATTATGAATAAAACCGGGCATTATCAAGGAGAGGTTACCGGGAGTTTTGACGAGGAAACCAGGGCTGCATTGAGAAATCTGGTTGGTGAGGAAAACCTGGAAGAACGCTGGAATGGTAAAGGGAAAATGATCGATAACAAGGTTATCGAGTACCTGAGAGAAAAATATTCCTGATTTGATGATTAACAAAATGCAAATCAGATCAATTTTTGACAGGAAAAAGAGGCAATGTTAGGATAGGTTTATTATGCGGATGAACCATATGCGCCGTCGAATGATGCCCAGCACTTTTCTCCTCTGACCGGAGGGTGGTTCACAAGTAAAATGGAATATCCTAAAGATTGCGTAAATTCTCCCCGGTAATAGAACGGGGAGTTTTGTTTACACTCTCCTGAGAAAGGAGGTAAAGAGAATTAATAATCAACCAACTCCACAATTTATAGTTTATAATGAGAACAGTATCAGACCCACACATTTACCCTAAGGAGGAATTTGTATGAAGAAACTATCTTTACTTTTGTCATTCCTGATAATTACAGGACTTCTGCTTGCCGCGTGTGGCGGGCAGGTGGAAGATACTCCGGTAGTTGAAGAGCCGGTAGTTGAAGAGCCGGTAGTTGAAGGAATTGCCGATCTCGGCGGACAGGAAATAGCAGTTGCTGTTGAGAACGCATACCTGCCGTTTAACTACATCGATCCAGTAACCGGAGAACCTGCCGGTTGGGATTACGATGTATGGCACGGGATCTGCGACCTGATTAACTGTACTCCTGTATTTGTCGAAGCGGCTTGGGAAGGTATGATCCAGGCTGTGGCTGATGGCCAGTTTGATGCTGCTGGAGATGGTATCACCATTACAGAAGAACGCGCCGAAATTGTAGACTTCTCGGTGGGATACGTGGCCATTGAACAGCGTCTGCTCGCCCGTGAGGATGAAGACAGATTTGAGACTATTGAAGAAATAGTAGCTGACGAAAACCTCAAACTTGGTACGCAGACTGGAACCACCAATTACGAAACTGCTGCAACTTATCTGTCAGCAGACCGCATTCAGGCTTTTGAGCAGTTCCCATTTGCTGTTCAGGCATTGATCGCTGGTGATATTGATGCCGTGATCATTGATGAAGTCGCTGGTCAGGGTTATCTTGGAGAAAACGCTGACCTGCTGAAGCTCGTTGGACCTTCCATGTCAAGTGACTTCCTCGGATTCATTTTCCCCTTGGGAAGCGACCTGGTTGAACCTGTCAACTTGGCAATTGCTGAATTAGCCAAGAACGGATTCCTGGACGAGGTTAATGCAGTTTACTTTGGTCCTGATTTCTCCATCACCTATGATGATCTCTTCCCGCCCGAACCAGTTGATTTCCTGGCCTGCCAGGTCACCGACGTTGGCGGTATTGACGACA
>CAZHHT010000218.1:0-3177 GCA_964532455.1 uncultured Anaerolineales bacterium | reverse complement strand
CGTTACGATATAAAAATGGTGGTAAGAAAACAACCTGTTCCACAGAAATGTCTTGATGTGCACATACGTTTTGACATCTGAAGAGACCCTTTCTGGATGTCTTTGATTGAACATATTATGCCGGATGAAGTAGCCCAGATCGCTTACAACTAGAGGAAACCATACTTCATGGATACACATATGATTGAACCAACTATTCAAATACTTGGGGATTATAGTATCGTCTCCTGTGGAATTCTCCATCAAGAAATAACTCATCTGGTGGAGAACGGTTTTTTAAATCCCAAGCGGCTCTTCTTCACGCCCCCAGGTTTGCACGCATTACCTGAAAAATTAGAGCAACACCTTCTTGGTCGATTGAACCAAGCTCGAGAAATCTATCCAGACGGGAAGATCATCGTAGTGTATGGAAAGAAGTGTTTTGTTAGTTTAGATGAGCCGCTCAAGCGGGTGGATTCAATTTTAGAGGCATCAGGACAAGGGGTTATCCGGGTACAGGGAGAATACGGATACGATATGTTAGCCAGTTTTGAAGAAAGGCAGCGGATCAGTGAAGGCAGGCAAGGGAAAATATTGTGGTTTACGCCAGGTTGGCTCAAGAGTTGGAAGACTATTTACCAGCGATATTTCGGCTGGGACGAGGCTGATGCCAATGCAAACTTCCCTGGCTATTACGATAAGATCATTGTATTAGACAGTTGTAATCTTGAGGAGATGTACATGATCCAACAGGCTGAGAAAATCTTGGAACTATTTGATTGGTCTGGTTTAGAGGTTGAATTCCACGCCATTAATCTTGACCGTTTTAAAGGATTGCTGATGGATGCTCTTTCTCAAATTGACAGTTAAAGCGCTCTGGATTAACAAGTTGGATCAAGATGCTAAGATGAAGGATAAATGTATCCAAGAAATGATAGAGAAAACCGTCGATTTAAAAAAAACGCTGGCCCGCTCATTCTGTGTCCCCCTTGTTCCTTCAGGAGTTGGAAAATCTGGAGGAAGAATTGGTAGAAGCCCAGCGATAAAACGCCGATGCTGAAAAAATGGAATAAGTTATTGAGCCTATGAACCCGAACATTGGAAGGAGGGCATTTACCAGGTTGAATCGGTATGTAAAGAGAAGACCCTCATTCAAAAAACACCTTAAGATATGCCCGATATTAAGCTGACTGTGAGCGTATATTTCGTATTATTATGGTTTCAGGTTTGCTCATTAAAAGCTGTGCAGATGATTTGGTCCTCTTGGGAAAATTGATTTGTGGCCACTTGTGCGAGCAGCTAATCTTAAGGAGGTGTAATATGGCAGTAGACCCCAAATACCTAAGTAGTTTCCGTTGCTTTGAAGATCTCTCCGATGAACAAAGACGGGCTGTAGCTGAGTTGGCTGAGGCAGAGTGTTTTTACCCTAAATACACCCTCTTCGAAGAGAATCAGCCAGGGGAACGGTTGTACTTGATCACAGAGGGAGAGGTTGAAGTCCTGTACTCCAACGGTGAAAGAGGGCTAACCCGAGTAGACCGACTCGGTGCCGGGGAAATCGTCGGATGTTCCGCCCTGGTACCGCCTTATAAGCACACCTCAACGACGCGAAGCTTAATCGAGATTGATGTTTTGATCATTGATGCAATAGCCTTACGGGAATTGATACAGGAGGATTACTCACTGGGCTTTTACATACAACAACACATCATGCGGCTCTTGATGGAACGGATTAGCAATCTCCGCTTAGGAGCATGAATGGTCAGTATATCTGCGCAGGTAAGCCTTTACCCTTTGAGGGAGGCGGAACTTAAGTCCGTGATTGATAATGCCTGGGAGATTTTCCACCGTTATGATCTAGATGTCCACCCTGGACCAATGAGCACACTGATCACTGGGGATGACGAGCCAATCTTCGCTGCTTTGCAAGAGATCTTTCGAATGGCAGACAATAGTGGAGACGTGGTCATGGTGACTACATTCTCAAATGCCTGCCCTGTACTAAGAGAATCCCGCAAACACGAAGCAGATGCAACAGAAAATAAGAGCGATGCCGTGACCTTCCATCCCATCGGCTATGTGCAGAACCAATTTGATGCATCCAACTCTGGTGAACAGATACGTGCTGGGGAGTCTCGGATTTTCCTCGATCCTGATTTGGTCGCTGGTCTGCAAGGGTTGACACTTGGAGAACAAATCATTGTGTTTTTCTATTTTGACCGCACTGATGATTTTGAGTTAATTCAGCATCCGCATGGGGATCGTGAACGTCCTCAACGCGGAGTGTTTACACTCCATAGCCCCCGCCGCCCCAACCCTGTCGGAGCAACTGTGGTTGAGGTGTTATCGATCGACGGCAATGTGATAACTGTGCGAGGCCTGGATGCCTTCAATAACACCCCAGTGCTTGATCTGAAACCACTCTAAAAAACCAAAAAGGAAAGCGCAATAATGGAAGAAGGAAATGCCGTTCAATTGCACTATATAATTTCTAGCGGAAATTTCCGTAGTTTAACGGAGGGGTTTTGTTTAGTTATATCAATAGTTGAACATGTCCTATTAAATGTGATTTGAGACCAGGACAAAATGGGGGCAACTAGGTTTAACCAATCTTTCTGTTTTTTCCTTCAGCTTTTTTGTGCTTGCCAAGCTGTAGCCAATTCAGGGTCATGTTGAACGAAATGTTTGTAGGAATTATAGAAAATGGGGCGATCAAGATCAGGATTTATGAGCTTACGCACATTGGCTAAATCAACCCCCCGTTCTAAATACATCAAAATTGTATTGCGATGTTCATCAAGCACCCGGTGTTTATTGCGGCTCCCATTTGGTCTTCCTAGTTGAACTCCTTTTGCTTTAGCAGCCGCTAACCCTTGTTTGACACGCATAGAAATAAAGGTGCGCTCAGCTTCGGCAAAATAGCCATAAATAGCAAGTAATTTGCCGTGTCCACCAGAAGTCGATAATTCTGGTTGTCGAATAAAGGTAATCTCAACACCTTTATCACTCAGATCATTAATGATATTTAACACCTGAAGCATTTCCCGCCCTAGCCGACTCAGCTCAGCGACAAGCAATAAATCACCCTTTTGCAGTTTCTCAAGTAATTCATCAATCCGACGCGCAGCGTTGCTTTTTCGAGATGACATCTCTATCTCAACAAACTCATTGATATGAAGTTGTTTCTCTCGAGCGTAT
>CAZHHT010000217.1:0-3313 GCA_964532455.1 uncultured Anaerolineales bacterium | reverse complement strand
GCGTAAATGTCGGACAGGCTGTTAGCAGCGGAAATTGCCCCGTAATCATACGGATCGTCTACCACCGGTGTGAAGAAGTCCGCGGTAGCGATCAGGACCCGGTCCTTGTCCAGCTTCCAGACCGCTGCGTCGTCCGGCTCACCCATCCCGACCAATAGATCAGGATAATCCTCTTTGGAAAAAAGTCCCTCGATCGGGCGCAGAACCTGCGCCAGCGCTTCCGCGCTCAGCTTGGACGCTCAACCGGCACAATTAGAAAGTGAGGTGAGGCGAATTTCGCGACCGCCAGGTTTCTGTTCTTTGTTTTGCATAGAGTGAAATACCTGTAATGAATTATTCAAAGCTAAAAAAATATTTCCAGTAAAAATTTTATCATAAGAAATACTAATGAGGCGAGATATGTAAACTAAGGCTCCCGGAGTTTATAAAACTCCGGGAGCCTGTTATTGAAAACCTGAGCAGGTGATTTCCTGCTCAGGCCTTGTTATTATCTACATTAGCAAACGTGCTGATTTACTCAGTGAGTAAACTAGGGAATTAAATCCTGCAGCGGCAGCAGATAAGGGTTGTCATTCGGGACTAGCATTACCTGGATTCCGGGAGCCAATTTTTCGATATAGCGGTAATTAAGCAGCTCCGGGTGCTTGGATAGAACATCGGCAATCAGCTGCAAAGCTTCCGCTTCCGCCTTGGCTTCAATTACCTGCGATTGAGCTCTACCTTCCGCTTCAAGTATAGCAGCGTCTCTGGTTCCTTCAGCAACCTGCCGGGCTTGTTCGGCTTCCTGTTTGCGCTGTTCAACGACATATTCCGCTTCCTGCGCAAGCTGCTCTGCAATTTGTTTTTTCTCAATTGACGCCGCGTATTCAGAGGTAAAGGTGATGTTGCGCAGCACAAAGTCAGAGAGAACTATGCCGTTGTCAGCTAACGCCTTCGCCAAAGTTTCTTCGATTTGCATTTTGAGTTCATCGCGCTTGGTACTGTAAACCTCGTTGACCCGGAATTGGGAGACCGCGTCGCGGATTACACCGCGGACAGTGGGGCGTATTAAGCCATCCAAATAGCGGTCCTGCCAGGTGATATGAACATTAAGGATGCTATTGGTATCAAGAGAAAATATAGTCGAAGCATCGATATAAACTTCCTGTCCATCCGCCGTGCGGGCTGCAATCGAATCATCTCCCTGGAGATCCCCCTCCAGGCTGGCGATTGACATGGTGTAGGTACTCTTGGAGATGGAATAGGTTTTGACGCTTTCTGCGTAGGGAATTACCCAGCGCAGACCGGGCTGCAGAATTTCCTGCCGATAGCCAGCAGGTTCAACAGCACTGATGACTATACCACGATCCTGGGGCTGTATAAATACCAGGCCGGCACTGGCTGTGTTAAGTATCACTGCCAGGACCAACGCAACGATAATCCCGGTTAAGGATCCGCTGGTTTTCTTTCCTTGACGGGCACGTAGTACTGCCAGGGCAATGAACCCAATAACTACCAGCCAGGAAAAGGCTGCTAATGCTGCGATCAAAATTGTGATTTGCATTTTTCTCCTCCGAGATTGATTAAATTCTTATATGATAAGGCCTATTATTTCATCATAATTATATACGCAGAAAGGGTACATTTTGTTTCAACAACAGGTTCTTATATCTTATTAATATAGCTTGTGGTACCCTTTGAATCGTTAAAGGAATCTTGAGAAATTAAATGAAAATACTGGCTTTTTTTGCACACCCGGATGACGAAACTATGTTTCTGGGGGGAACCTTTGCCTACCTGGCAGAACAGGGTGCGGAGATAAATTTTTTATGCGCCACCCGCGGTGAAGGGGGAGAGATGGGAGATCCGCCAGCATGCGCCCGGGAAGACCTAGGGGAGGTCCGGGAAGAAGAATTAAGGTGTGCAGTTAAAAGATTGGGAGGAAAAAGCATCAGGTTCTTTTTTTACCTGGATCCGGAAGTAGGATCAGAGGGGGAGTTATATCCCTTTACAGACAATATGGATGGCCTGGTTAAGAATCTTCAGGATGAAATTAAACGGATTCAGCCCCAGGTGGTTATTACTCACGGACCCGGGGGAGAATACGGGCATCCAGCTCACGTCCAGGCTCATGAGGGTATGATGAGAGCACTTACTCAGGAATCAACGCTCAACATAGTTGTGTATGCTCCTTCCAGGCTCTCGCGGGACACAGGTGTTTTTACACCCGAACCGGGTATTTTGGTAGACATCACTCCCTGGAAAAAGATAAAAACCGAGGCTGTCAACTGCCATAGATCGCAGCACGGATTATTCTTAAGGCACGGCGCATCCCGGGCGGGTAGACCAGTCACTATCCCGGAAATGGTTCGCCCTCAAGAGGCACTATGCCGAATCCATCCCGCCTTGCCAGGAAACCAGAAAGACCCGCTGGCGGAACTTTTGGGAAAGATCTCAATACCGATAACTTCAGGTGAATAAACATTCTGGAGAAGATAAATAATGGCAGGAATATTGAATTATGGAGTGACCTGGCAGGTATTTTGGTATGGTAAATCAACCAAGAGCACAGAGTAGGGCGGGCGCTGCTCCGCCACGTTTGGTAAAATTAGCCCAATGAAGATCAAACCCGACTTTTCAAAGATTCTCATCAAAGCTATCGCTGCCCTGACAGGGGGACTGCTGTTGTTTTCCCTGGTGGTTAGCCTCTTCACGCTGGGCTTCCGCGCTATTTATGATGGCCGTGTCTTTCCGGGAATTTATTCAGGATGGATCAACCTCAGCGGTCAAACGCCAACTGACGCGGCTGAACTATTAAAAGAAGAATATAACTATCCTGACCTGGGGAAGATAACCCTTCAATATGATGATTTAAGCTGGGAGGCATCGCCAGCAGAGTTGGGTTTATTTTTCAGTCCCAATTACAATGCTGAACTTGCTTTCCAGCTCGGAAGAGAGGGAGGCATAACAAAAAGGATAACAGCCCAAATTCAAGTGCTTCGCCACGGTATCATCCTTTCGCCCCAATTTGTGATGGATGAAAAGATGGGTACCGAATACATGGAGGATATTGCAGCAGGGGTTAACCAACCTGTGATAGAAGCCTCCTTAAAATTGGAGGGGCTGGAAGTTATAGTTCAGTCGGGACAGATTGGCAGAGAGATGGATATCCCTGCTTCTCTAGATGTGGTCGCTTTGAAGATGAGAACTCTGCAGGATGGCAATATTCCCCTGATTGTTCATGAAACCTATCCGGATATCCTGGATGTCAGCGCTCAGGCAGAAACTGCCCGGGAGATAATAAGCCAACCGTTGGTATTAAAGATACCAGATA
>CAZHHT010000216.1:0-3405 GCA_964532455.1 uncultured Anaerolineales bacterium | reverse complement strand
AGTTAATTTCTTAAGATTTGCTGCTTTTTACCCCCCTTTTTTCAGTAGAGCCAATGTTGAGTATTACGCTTTTGAGCTTCTCTGTTGTTAGCCCGGTGTTCGCATCTGAACTATTCCAGGGCGGTCCAGGAAATGGGGGTAAGGAAATTGACAGAGAGAATCTTATTGGAAATGGGAACCAGGGTGCTTATGGCACTGGTACCGGCATCCCCTTAGATCAATCGATCAACCTGGATGGCATTCTAGAAGATCTGATCCATGCGAGTCTGGCAGATGCTTTAGGCATCGAGATCAGTGATTTGACTGCACGCATCGATTCCGGGGAAACAATCTCAGCAATTGCTTTTAGCCTTGGATTCGATTCGGTAGAGATCAGGGACATGATAGTTGCAGCCCGCGCCGATGCTATGGCCCAGGCGGTAGCGGATGGACTAATAACTCAAGAACAGGTAGATTGGATGGCCTCACATGGAAATCGAATGCCTTCCGTGAAATTCGGTGAAGGTATCTGTGATAACCCTGGCGAGTGCCTCGAAGATGGTGTTCAGCAGAATACTATGATGGAATATGGCTATCGCAAAGGCCACGGAAAATAAGGTATTGCTTTAGTCAGTAGTTTTCAAATAAATTGAGGTAGATGCACTTGGTCCCAAAGAGTTAAGGAATCACCAGTTCAATAAAACATCCAATCAGGGGCTGTCTAAAAAGTCAGCCCCTGATTGGATGTTTCTGCTAGTTTATCCGCAAGTCTCATGATATCCCTTGTGAAAATTCTTTTGACTTTCTAAATGCTCTTTAGCTGATTGTTTGATTTTTTTTGTTGCGATTACGCGCCCATTTGGTGAAATAAGGGATCAGGTATAGATAAGATCCGCTGATTACCAGCAGTAACATCAAAATAGATTGAAATTGTTCTATTTGGGGCGGTAGGTGTTCAGCTCCTGCTCCGGAAAACTTTGAAATAACTGCAAGAGGAATGATTATTATCGTTGGGATAGCTATCCACCGGTGAAATTTTCGAGTCCATTTGTTAAAGAATTTTTTCATTTTGTTTCTCCTTGTGTTTCATTTTCGACAGTTTGAATAGCTTTTTCAAGCAAATTTACCAAGGTCGTTCTTTTTTGAGAGGTGAGTTCTGTTAGCAGGCGTTCGAACTTCTGGCAGCGGAATTCGAGCGTACGCTGATGAAGTCTCTATCCTGGTCCCTCCCAAGCGGAGTCGAGGGAAGAGCAATGAAATGGAGGCGAAGGACTCAGGATAGGCTCTTCGGCGCAGCCAGCGGCAAGGTCATTGCCCTTTTAAAACAAAACTGTTGATCGGGGATTATATAGGCCAGACCCAGGCAAAGAAAAGATCCCTGGCGGCTTTCATTTTGAAGCCGTTGAAGTAAACTTTCATCCACCACAGAGCCAGAGAGTCCTTCAGTGATGGTCATGTGGGGGATAAAACCTTCCGTATGAGGCAGGGTCAAGTTAAAGAAACCAGATCGGTGGAGGGCTTGGCGGATTTCCAGCACTCTCTCCTGGGGTTCAATTTCATACCAGATGCAGGGATAGGGAAGAAATGAATTTAGGGGGCCAAAATCAATTTGAAAGGATCTAAAACTTCCTACTACACTCAAGATTTGTCCCCACTCATTTTCAGAAAGTTCCTTCAGCAGCGGCTGGGTGACTGATATGTGGGCATCACAATAAGATTGGGAAAGTGGATCATTTATTTCCCGCTGTTTATTTACAAAATCCCGAATCTCATCTGGAGGCCAGATTACTATCGTACCGAATTGAAATTGCTTTTGCCAATCTTTCCTGGAATCCATCGATATTCCTTCTAACATTAACTGAATGGAGCTCTGCCCTGCTCGATTAACCTGTCCACTGAAACTGGTCCAGACAAAGCGGCAGGAAAGGTTAGGATGATTTTCCTTTCTTGGATATTACTCGCTCATAAACTTTAGAAAACCACCACTGGCATAAATAAATTGGCCTGTCAACCAATGGGCTTGTTCTGAAGCAAGAAAAGTTATCACATCAGCCACATCTTCAGAATATCCCAACCGGCCCAGCGGAGTTAATGTGCTCAACAACTGTTTCACCAGATTGCTGCTGCATGGCACAATATAACCTATCTCCTCCTACCCCGGCTTTCTGGGCTTCATCCAGTTCATCTCTTGAATATGAGCACTCTGGCAGATAGTAAGTGACAAAAACCTTTGCTCCCTGGTCTGCAAGTGATTTTGCCGCTGCAGCGCCAATACCATGATTTGCTCCTGTGATGATTGCTACTTTTCCCTTAAGTTGGGGATCAATCATTGACATTATCCTTTTTCAGCAAGAAATTATATGCAGCCTAACGAAAAGAGCTCCGCGAAGCATCCTTTAGGGCATTTGTCCTGATCGGACCCCGAGCGCTGTTAAGGGGGGAGACGAAGGGTTGAAAAGCCCTTTGACAAGCCCGTCCAAGTGAAGCGGCTGGCTACCCTATTTCATCTGTTGATATAAATTCCTTTAAGTCCGAATCCAATATTCTTTTTAGTTCAATAGTATTATCTTCTCTTGTTTCTGTAAACAAGAACCCAAAAACAGGATACTCCTGGTAATTGATTTTCCTTAACTCTAGTGGATTTTCAAAATTTGAAAACAGTTTTCTATAATCAAAGGAGGTTATTTTTTCAACATCTATTCCTGTTGAATTATCTAAAATGATGATACTAAAAAGTTTTCCTTCTTTATCTTTGAGAATCTCAGGCCAGTTTGGTTTGATTTGTGAATAATAATATAAATATGGATTAAATCCATAGGCATTAAAAGTTAGATCTGCTGTAGTGCCCCAACCTCCAAACCGTATCGGATTAACTTCGATCGGTAATAAAGTGCCATCGTCCCCTCTTCTAAGTTCAATATGTACAGGAAAATTTTTTATTTTCGCTAAATTGCCAATTTTCGCGGCAAATTCTGTAAATTCCTCAAGATTGCTTTCGATAATTTCTTTAGATGATGTATACACTCTGTCACCAACATCCTCAGCTGATGAAAAAGTATGTCTAAAGATACTCAGGATAACTGCTTCGCCATTTGAATCATAATATGCATCAACAGCAAATTCTTCTCCCTTTACACACTGTTCAATAATAAATAAACTCGTATCAACAACTTCGGCAGGATAAATATCTTTCTTTTGATCTATTTCTTCATAAATCAAATTTATTGTACAATCCCACTCCTCTGAATTTGTAACCTTATGAACACCCTCACTCATAAATCCAGTAGATGGTTTTATTATCAATGGCAGGGGCAGTTCAGAAAACTGAATGTTGAATAAATCTTCAACTTTAACCGCTTTGAAGTAAAAATCGGGCACCATTGATTTTGTTAATTCGCGGAATTTATTTTTATTTTAAAATAAGTC
>CAZHHT010000215.1:0-3553 GCA_964532455.1 uncultured Anaerolineales bacterium | reverse complement strand
CTCCCACAATGCGAGACCAGCTCCTGGGTGGTATTGGAAAAAGCACTCCTTATTTGGGAAGGATAGGTCAATGGGGTGCCGGCGGCGCCTACGACAACATTTGGCGTATCGTGGATAATATCCCGCGCCAGGAATTGTTATCAGAACTAAGGTTTTTTGACAGGTTTTCTCTAAGCAAAAAAATTCTAGTAACTGAGCTGGAACACAAGTCTGCCGCATTTGAAAGTTGCACCCAAACCTCATAATTTATTTGAAATATTGTATTCGATCCAGGTGTTTCCAGCTGATGTATGAGCCAATACTAGTTTTAAGCGTTTTTTCTCCTCCATAAACGACACAGCCGTAATCTTTGGGCATTTTGGCAAGGTCACGCCAGTAATTGAGATTAGAGAAATAGCTGTTGTCTATAGTCTTGCCTGATTTGATTTCAATGGGCGGGGCTTTTTCGCCTTCGATCAAGAGGCAGTCGATTTCCTTGCCCTGGCTGTCTTGCCAAAAATAGGCTTGGGGACGCTTGCCACGGTGGTAATTGATCTTTATAAATTCGTTAATAATCAAATTCTCAAAGAGCGCGCCTTTCAGGTAGTGCAAACTGACTTGGTCTTCATCGCGGATACCGAGCAACGAGCAGGCGACGCCAGTGTCATAGAAATAGAGTTTAGGCGATTTGACCAGGCGTTTATTGAAATTCCTGTGGAAAGGCTGCAGGCGGTAGACGATGTAGGTACTTTCGAGAATGGAGAGCCAGGCTTTTGCGGTGTTGGGACTGATACCTGCGTCGCTGGCGAGACTGGCATAGTTGAGCAGTTGTCCGGTACGCCCGGCGCAAAGCTGGATAAAGCGGATGAAGGAGTTCATGTCCCCAATATTTTTCATCAAGCGGACATCTTTTTCGACATAAGTCTGGACGTAGGAGGGATAGAAATCGGCAGGGGCAAGGCCGCGGTCATAGATGCGTGGATATAGCCCATTAAAAATCAGGCTTTCGCAGCGCTCAAGCGCGGGTACCTTGGGTGGCAATTCGGCGATGGAAAAAGGCAGCAGGTGAAGGATTGCTGTGCGCCCTGCCAGGGTCTGGCTGATTTTTTCCATGAGGAGGAAATTGGAGGAGCCCGTCAGGATGAATTGGATACCCGAATTTCCGTCCACAAGGCTTTGAATGAAGGAGAAGAGTTCGGGGGTATGTTGAACTTCATCCAGGATGGCGCCCGCGGGATAGTTGGCGAGGAAACCGCGGGGATCGGTGAGGGCGATTTGACGGATATCTGGTTCTTCGAGGGAGACATAGGGTAGGGCGGGAAAGGCATCTTTGACGAGGGTGGTCTTGCCTGATTGGCGCGGTCCAGTCAGGGTGACGACTTGAAATTTTTGTGCTAGAGAGAGGATTTTTTTGGTGAGGGTTCTTTTGATCATAGAATGCTCTTTTGCCGGGGTATAGAGACGTTAATACGAGATCATAATAGCATGGTTTTTGCAAATGTGCAATTGGTTTGCGGAATTGCAAAGCAAATTAGAAAATAAGGCACACGCTTCATTGTAGGGTAATAAACTGATCTGTTGAGGATGTGAAAAATGACTAGGGGATCTTTGGTAAAAATCCAAATACCTGGCCCGGGATCGCTGGTGCCGTGGTTAAGGTGAGCCCCGAGTAGATAACGGTCATTTAGCAGCGAACTTTAATCGTATGCTGAGAATCTGTTTTGAGGGCAGGGCTTATTATGAAGTTAATTCTCTGCTGATGGTTTCCAGGGATACTGGTCGATAATCCCAACAATCAACGCCCATATCCAGGCTGTCCTCCAGTGGGGGCAGGTTGCCATGGGGATGACCGCACAAATGCCAGCTGCCGTAATGAGAGCGGTCCCATACCCCCGCAGGGAATAATGGCACAACACGATCAACTGGGATTGATCAGTATCGGGCAGGGATACTTTCCTAGATTGAGGATCTAAAAGCCAGCGAAAAAGGAGCCGGTTGAGCCCCGGTAGGAGCAAAGTGACCGTTCAACGGTCAGTCTCTAAATTTGGATCTAAATATCAGCGGAAAGTGGTGGCTGAGCCTTTGCGCGGGCAAGTGTCCGGTTACCGGACAGTCTTGTTTTGAATGAACAGGGGCTGGTAGTGTTTGCGACAAACTAGGACTGTTGGTCAAACACGGTGTCGTCCCAATCGATTTTGTACTTAACTTTTACTCGTGGCCTCTTGTTATCACTTGGCATCGTCTGGAACCGCACGCAACAGCAGAGCGCTGGAAAAGAAATTAACCAGGGCATATAGTCAAGTTCGAAATGCTGGCTATTGAAGAAAAGAAACATCGGGACAAGCACCACCCCGGAGAAGAAACCTTCACTTTGACGGTTGAGCAGGTGACCAGATGGAAGATGTAGTACAAGTAACAGATGATACAAAGCACCCCATCCGCGACCACGGAAGCAAACACTTAAGGATTAGAGCGGGCTAACAACGGATTGCAGCCGACCGCGCTATGCGCGCGCAAATCGAAGGTCTCACGCGATTCCAGTTAGCTTTTTGGCGAAGACTCTAGCTCGCATTCGCGCGGCGGCTGAACACAGCCTGTTGGTTTCTCGTAGATTTCGACGAAAAACCAAGAATTGATGTTTGCATTAACGTTAGCAATGTGCTAATATTACCTTGTGTATAAAATCATTTTTACCAAAAAAGCTTACAAAGCACTTCGACGAGTTCCTAAAAATGTTGTCGATCGCATACGGAAGAAGTTAGATCAAATCGCGAAAGACCCATACACATCACACTCAAATGTCACCAAATTGCACAACCGCCCAGGCTATCGTTTGAGAGTAGGGGATTGGCGAGTGATCTATGATACACGAACAGACGAATTGATAATATTAGTATTGAAGATTGGTTCACGTGGAGAAATATACCGATGAACATTCAAGTAATTGAAAAAAATGGAAATCCTGAATGGGCGATTATTCCATACAAAGAATATTTACGTTTAGTCGAAGAGGCTGAAATGCTGAACGATGTACGCGACTATGATATGGCAATAGAGGCAGTGAAACAGGGAGAAGAATTAGTGCCGAGCGAAGTTGCATATGCAATAATAGATGGAGAAAGCCCTGTTCGAGTATGGCGTGAGTATCGAGGGTATACACAGCAACAATTATCGAAAGCGGCTGGAATTAGTAAGCCTTATTTGTCGCAGATTGAAACAGGCAAACGGACAGGAGCAATGGAAGTATTATCTGCCATTGCAAATGCTCTTGATCTGACAATAGATGATATAGTGGAAACCGATTGATACTATTGTCGAACTCCGAAAGGAACTGTAACTAACTGACATAGAATACAGCAACATTGACAAGGCGGTCCTCACGGATCCTTGCGATTGCGATCCGGTGAACGGAGCAATTGGGGGAGTACAGCCAGAACACCATCAAGGTAAAGCTCAAATGCCTTACTCTCCAACGTAAATAAATTCGTTTGGTATCCAAATTCGGTAGTGTCAAGAACATTGTGTAAATGGATGTAATGGTTGGTCACAGCGGACACCTGTCTTCAAAGCGTAT
>CAZHHT010000214.1:0-3590 GCA_964532455.1 uncultured Anaerolineales bacterium | reverse complement strand
TAGTGCTTTTCTATTCAGTTCCCCCTCCAGCTTTCGGCGTGTATTAGTTTGTGCTATACTGGAAGGGAGCGGTGAGCCCGAAAACCCTATTGGGTCTCCTTACGGAGTTACACGTTAAACGTGTTTGGGACGCCGCTCAATTCTGTTTAACCTTCAGTTTGCTTGGCGGCGATCTCTCCTGCACTGCTTGAGTACAGGATATCAGCACCTCCGGGATCTTCCCGACGGCGGAGCTGAGCGTCCCCCGCAGACGCCTTGTTATATGGGCCAGCGGGGGTATTTGAACAGAAAGTTACGGTTTGGAGATTGCTATATACTCACTGTTAGAGGTAAAGGCTACCTGCTAGACGGCAAGTGAGGCGCCTGGAGGGTCGGAGAACGGTTTTCTAGGCGGAAGACAAATCTATGTCGCCCTAAAATATAGTCATTGTTATTGAATTGCGCATAGGCAATACCCTCTTTTTACTCCTTCATAATTCAATTCACAATAAAAATAAACAAACAAAATCGCTGCTTGACGGCCCTTTTAATTTTAAGTATACTTCTTACAGAAAGACAAATATCCATAAGTTAATTATGAGGGAAAAATCAGCCGAATTTGGAGGCATTTTTGGAACAGATCACAATATTCGATCGCAACGAATCATACTTGCTGCAACAGACGATCAGGTCGATCGAACTGGACGATTCTCTCCAGCCATCCACCAAAGACAAGTACATCTCAGCGCTGCAGAAATACTGCAATTCAGGAGGCAGCCTGGCCAATGCCAACCAGATCCGTGAATATTCTTCCGGGTTAGCTGTATCAGAAAAGGCCTTCCTAAAAGCCGGGATCTCCCGAATGGCCAAAGAGATCGAATACCAGGTCAAATCAGGGGCAACTCCCGAGAATATCGACCTGGTCCAAGCCAACATCTTCCGCGCTGAGGCCCTGACCAGTTCTATCGTGGTTACCCAGCCAAAAGGCGAAAAGGTCCACACCTGGCTGACGTCTCATGAGTTGAAGGCTCTGGTCGCTATAACGCACAAGAACAAGCATGGCCTGATTGGCACCAGAGATCGCGTAGCCTTGGGATTGATGTCGAATGGGATGCTGCGGCGATCAGAGGTCGTTCTATTACATTTCTCAGATCTCAAATTGCGAGATGGACACCACATTATTGAGGTAGTCGGGAAAGGAGCCAAAACCCGCGGGGTCAAGCTATCTCCCGTCCTGGCAAAAGATATCCGCTCGCTCCAAGAACATTGGGGAGATGGCGCCATCCTCAGGCCTCTCCTGAAGAGGAAAAAGCGACCTCAGGGATATGTGCGCATTGGGGATCTCTGGGTTGGAAAATCGATGAGCTCTCAGGCGCTCTACAACCTGGTGATAAAGTATGGCAAGATGATCAACAAACACCTCCAGCCTCACGACCTCAGAAGGACCGGCGCGCGGGTAGCCTGGAAAGCCGGTGTGCCTATTGAGCAGATCAGCCTTGCACTGGGACATGAAAGCATCGAAACAACTTCTTTGTATTTGGGTATTGAGCGGGACTGGGAGAAACAACCTGCGGATTTTATTCCATATTAGGGTACTGTGCATATTCGCGCAAAAAGTTACGGTTATCGACACTTTTTTGCTGTCAAAACGTAACTTTCTGTGTAAAAACACCTAAAAAACTTCAATAAAATAGGAACCGTGAGGGAGAACGTGCTTGTATGGCAACAGAGAGATATGAGATAGGGCCTCGTTATCTATCTCTTCCCCTTGCTGCAAGAGACTTTTTCCAATATCATTGATCTTAATTGTGTTCCAGTAGAGAATGGAATTTGAAACAGGGGAGTTTTGCGCAGAAAGATTGGTTAAAACTAGTTGCCCCCATTTTGTCCTGGTCTCCAAAATGTGATTCTTTATTCTAAATCGCAGTTTAATTCAAGTCTAAGGCATTTTTGCACACCTCTTAGCGTATATTTCTGCGCAAATATGCACGGTACCCTTTTTAAGCCATTGGTTGTAGATTCAAGTCCTACCACGCTCATCGAGTAAATCCCTCAAAAAATAAGGGGTTTTTCATTTTTATTCATATTCGTTCATATAAATATCAAGTCGTCAGTTCTGCCTTGCGCTCTGGATTGAAGGTATTATTCCTTACCATGAAAGATCATAGATGAACTCAGGAGCAAGTGCTTTGAACAACTCCCTTTTGTCACCGAATTTGAAATTCAATAGATAGAGCGTTTGGAGCAGCCCCTCAGGTGTATTTAACTCACCAGTGGGTACCATCTCGCCAGTAATGACCGCGAGCGATTTCCCATCGGGTGACCAAGCGATTCTAAATGGATGAAGATTCGTCAAAATGGGTTCGTGGAGGTTGCTTCCATCCAGGTTGATAGCGTAGATAGCGTTTTGCTCCGGGCCGTATTCGCTGCTGGAAAGGAAGGCTATCTGGCTGTCGTCCGGCGACCAGGTAGGATTCGTGATGGTCCAATCGGTGCTGGTGAGCTGATAGGTGTTGGACCCGTCGATATCCTGGATATAGATCTCTGCCGGGCTGTCAGGTTGATATGGATCTGTGCGTGAAATATACGCGACTCGCGTTCCGTCGTGTGCTAGGCTCACATAATCTCCATTAAATTTCCACTCATCCATGGAAGTGATTTCTCCTGTGAGGACATTGACAAATTGCCATTGCTGATCATGATCAACCAGCGCGATTCGATATCCGTCAGGAAGCCAGATCGCTCGGCTAGCGGCCAGATCGGAGCCTGAGGTGAGCTGGCGGTCATTACTCCCGTCCTTGTCCACGATGTGCAGCTGCAATGACCCTGAGCGATACGACAGGTAAGCAATCTGGGATCGATCAGGAGACCAGGAGGGGGACATATTCTGGCCACCCCTCGTCACCTGGCGAGGGTCTGATCCGTCCGGGCAGATGGCGAGGATGTTGGATCCTGCACCGCTCTTGGAGTGGAAGGAAAAAGTAAAGATCATCTCCTCGCAAGCCACCTGCCCAGGTTCTGTAGGGCTAGGAGCCGTGGAACCAGCAGCTTCCTTTGGGTCTGGTGCTGTCCCCTCAGAAATCGGGGGTTCAGCTCCGCAGGAAGCTGCCAGATGGGATAGCATGAAGAGTAAGGCAAGGAGAAAGGTTTTCTCTTTCATGTTGTGCCTCCTAAAGTGTTCTAACATTATTTATCCTGGCCCCGCGAGTGATGAAATTTGACGGGCATGTTGATAGTGTCTACATTATAAGTGTTGACCTGCTACTAAGAAAAACGTCGAATTTCATGTCTGGCGGTAATTCCG
The DNA here is from genome assembly GCA_964532455.1 of uncultured Anaerolineales bacterium. GTDB lineage: Bacteria > Chloroflexota > Anaerolineae > Anaerolineales > UBA11858 > B10-G9. The sequence continues at coordinate 307 of CAZHHT010000214.1, read as the reverse complement.
AGCAGCAGGTCGAAGTGGAAATTATCCCTTCACGCGAAAGCAGGACGGATCTTAGTAAACTCATATGAATCATTGAAGAAGATATTATTTTGTTATCTGAATACAATCACTTATATATAGATTATCATCACCGGGCCAATATCCAGAAGTTACAGTATTATAATAATACGTGCCGCTAGTTAATGTGAGAGATGCTGTGTCCTCGCAATAACTGGTGGTGTAATTGCAATAGTTTGATGCGGTTGCTGAGCTTTGTAAAAGTGAGGTGCACACGGAGTTTGAATATCTTTTTACTTGAACATCCGCT
>CAZHHT010000213.1:0-3674 GCA_964532455.1 uncultured Anaerolineales bacterium | reverse complement strand
GTCCTGGCCGAGTTGGAAACCCAGGTTTTCACTATAGAAATCATTCCGGAATTAGCAGCAGAAGCAGAAAAACGGCTGAAAGAACTCGGTTATTCAAATATCGAGGTCCTAAATGCCGATGGGTATTTCGGCTGGGAAGAACATGCGCCTTTTGATGCGGTAATTGTTACTGCTGCCCCAGATCATCTTCCACTGCCGCTCCTGCAGCAGATGGCTGAAGGTGGCCGTTTAGTGATCCCGATCGGTCCAATCGGCGCTGTTCAAACTCTCTGGCTATTTGAAAACCTCGAGGGTGAATTGGTGGTGACCAATCTGGGTGCTGTCAGTTTTGTCTCTTTTACCGGAGAACATTAATCCAATTGAATTCTGAGGATCATCCAGGCGCCGAGATAGGCACACCCTCCCAGGATCAATACCACTGGATAACCAGCTTGCAGGGATAGAATTGCGGTCGCTACCGATGCAATAACCGAAGCGCTCCCGTTGATTGCCCAGGCCCAAGGAATCATGGTAGGGATCTCATTTTTTATCCAGGAAATCCCCTTTGGAAAAAACAAACCCATACAGAAACCCAGCGGAGACAATCCCAAACAGGCTGCCAGGCAGCGGATCCACAGCGGCAAACCCAGTAATATTTCCGTGTTTAATGTACAAACAACTACAAATCCTCCTCCGAGAAGAAGGAGCTGGAGATAAATTAAGGTCTGATGCCGCCAGGTATTTTTGGCAGCCATACTTCCCAAACCTGAGGAGAACAATAGGATCCCTACAACGGCTGTAAATGCAGCAATTGGAGTGCTTAAAAACAAAGTCCATTGACTGATCAGAGGGATCTCAATGAACATAAACCCGATCCCAATTAAACCAAAATAAATCAGTATCTTAGCTTTTCCTGGAAAATCTTTCCCCATCCAACTCTTCCTGTTTAATACCAATGGAAGAAGGACCATCAGGCTGCTGAGAAGTAAAACCAAAGCTAATAAAAAAATCAGCAAGAAGTATCCACTACCGCCGAACGGCTGCCAGGTTTTCCCTAGTGTGTCCAAGATTTGAGGAGCCTGGCGCCAGGTAAAAAAGTGAAAGAAGAAGGGATGATTGTCTGAGGGTGGTGAAATGTTAAATAAATAGGAGGTATAAAACTCCCTCCGGTTTGATGATTGGAATAAACTCTTGACCGCTTGGTGATAAATTGGTTCCGGCATCCTGTTCCATTGATTAAGTTCATTCATCTGGATGTCCGGAGCCCAAACCAGATCAAAATGGCAGCGATCTAAAAATGACCGCAGGGAGTTTAATTCAGCTTTGCTCCATCCGTCTGGTTTAACCAGAACCGTCATTGTTTGGATGCTACGGTAAATCACAAAACTATCCGGGGGATTCTGAATTCCAATATCCTTCTGGGAGTCAAGCAGAGTGCTGACCAATCGCATTCCTTCACTGGGAGGATTTTGAAGCCACCTGCTACTCACAAACACCCCCCCAGGAGTTAAGCTTCCCAAAGCACTTTTAATCCCTTCCTCTGTCAAAAGGTAGTTCTCAGATAGACTGTATACCCCGTTTGATACCGGTTGATAAGGGTCAGTTAGTGGCAAAAAGACAACATGATAGATTTTATTTGTCTGTTGAAGAAATGCCCGGTGGTTCCCGATAAAAACCTGCACTCGGGGGTGTTCAAAAATATAGTATGCGGGTGATGTCTTTTGAACACCTTCCAGCAGCAATCGATTCTCGACCACAGTAGAAACCGATTCGGCTCCCCCCGCTAAAGCCTGTAAAATTCCTAACCCGGCACCGGGATCCAGAACAAGGACTTCCGGATTAGATTGTATTGAAAATGCCCAATATTCCGGCATCCATTCTCCCGCTGTAAATTCGGCTGGCTCTGTTAACGTGATTGGCTGAAGAGCACCCCCGTCAATGGATAAACCATTTTGAGAGGGCAGTTCGCTTCTGTAAACATAACTTAATCCCGGAAATCTCCGGGTTCCAGCATCCGCAATCACATCTACCCGGGAAACTGCATCCCATTTAGCAAACAAAGTCGTCGCACCTGGAAATCTGCGGGCATAAGCAAGTTCCTTATAGGGGGAAATGACTATACCCAAAGGTGATCTTCCTTGAAAGTTTAAGACCGAGAGAACGATCCACGCCGCAAGACAAACGATCAAGAATAAGCTGTACTTTATTCGGTATTTTTGAGATCTAATTTGGGCGGTTTTCATAAAAAGCGAGCACCCGGCGCCGAATATCCCACAACAAAGCAGTACTCCTAAAATACCAGAAAAAGCCAATACTGCAGGGGCAAGGATTACTCCCAATCCGGATCCAATCAGGTTCGCGGCGTAGACCAGGTTGTGTTTTTCATCAATGACCGCTAAAGCTGTACCAAGTCCTAATCCGCTTACCAGGAAGGGAATGGAGAGAGAAAAATAATACAGGATAAAAAAGAGTATCTGTCGGCGTTCCCAGGCAATGCTGTAGGAATCAAAGGGAAGCCAATTGACAATCAAAAAAGCGACCCCGATACTGCTCACAAACCCAATACCTACTCTAGATAATGTTTTCTCTAAAGGAATCTCTTTGATTTTTGGGAAAACTGAGATCAGAGTACCGCTGGCACCGAATCCGAGTAAAGCCAGACTGACCACCAGGAAAGCGAAATGGTAAAATTGTGCGATCGCAAGAAACCGGACAAGAGCTGTTTCAAACAATAAAGTTGCCGACGATAATAGACCAATCGCAACCACAATCCGGGAAAACTGATTTCCTGCTTTCATGTCAAGTCCACTGGCTATCTGCGGGTAGAGATACCTGATCTAAAATTATAACGAAGTAATTCTCGAGGATTGCTCTCCTGTTAAATGGCTCTTTATATTAAATAATAGACCAGTGATACCTAGATGTAAATGCCTTATGCGGATTTGTGGATGATATCGGAGTATAAACTATTCAGCGCTTTTCTACCGCTACCGAGCATGCTTAATAATCAGGAATCTTTGCCTGTGGGTCCCTGACAAACTGCCATAGTTATCAATATTATTGAATATGGATGGCATTCATGATGCTATACTAAAATAGAACCAGGTTCATCCAGGGCATCTCGCAAATTCAAGATAATACGATTTGGTGTTATCCTGCGCTTGAAAGATAATTCTGATTGGATGATCATCGATAACAACCGATTACATGGCGGGTTCACAATTCATGTATTACGAAATAGTATACCTAGAGATGAACAAGAAAGATTTAATTCTGAGATCGGATCTACGATTCCGAGTAGTCCTTTGTTACCTTGACGCCATCTACCGATGAATTACAGTGTCACCCCCCGAGGGGGTGCTGCGCGAAGGAGTGATTAACAAAATTCACTAAAAAGGCCAAGAAAACAAACCAACCGGAGCTCTCACCAGCAGTATCAATGTTGGTCTGGGCTCTTTTTTTATGGTGCAGTTTAAAAGCTCCAGGCCTGCCAGCGCCATCGGCCAGCAAGCACACGTATTCAATATTTCTAAGAAGGGAATACCTAGCGCGGCGGGGCCAGATCGGGTTTCAGGGCCAGGACTTCCCCTGCTGGAGCAATCCTGCGGGGACTGCCGCCCTTCACAATGCGTTCCAGATCCTGGCCAACACCCAACCGCAGCAGGCCGTACTTGGCAAACTGCTGGGGGGTCATA
>CAZHHT010000212.1:0-3885 GCA_964532455.1 uncultured Anaerolineales bacterium | reverse complement strand
ATGATTTCTACAGCTTGCGCGCGGTCGCTTTCCACGGGATTCATGAAGTAGAGCTTTCCCCGGAAGAGCTGGACGAGTTTGTCAAAAGCGGACCGGGGGATGACGAGCTGCACGTAAAGGTCATAGGGCAGTACCTGGCTGAAGGGATCACCTTGGAGAAAGCTGCTGAGCTGTTGGGAATAACATCCTTAGAACTCAAATCAAGATTTCTGAGACTGAACTTACCCATCAAGGGAGGGGAGAACAATGCCTAAGATGGTACAAGTCATGGCTGATCAGAAGGTCATTGCCGACCAGGTGGTCTATGCAGACACCTACCAGCTAAGGCGAACAGGCGTATTAGGAAAAGACAAGCTTGAGATCAACGAAGGTGTCTTATTAGTCACTTCCCGCAAAACTCGTTTGTCTCTTTTCCATTCCATTCACATGTTTGGCGTTCCATTTGAACTCGCCGTGGCCTGGCTCTCCAAGGACCGACAGATCATCCATTTGAAACTTGCTAAACCTGGACGGATGTATTTCCCTCCCTGGTTTTTCACTGATACAACCTATATTCTTGAACTTCATTCTGATCACTATGATCTTCTCCAGGGATCCCCAACAATTTCATGGGAGGAGTATGTCGGATAATCCTGAGAGAACAGTTCCTGAAATAGACCTTGAGACGGTGCTGGATTGGGCCTATTGCGAAGCCAAAGTATGGTGGCAAACTGTGGGGCGTAATATTGAAGGAAAAGCAGAGGCCCTGATCTCTCCCCGCACAGGTTCCCTACTATTAAAGGAAGCAATCCAGGGAGCCTTGAAATTAGGACAACAAAGCTACAAGAAAGGAAACAAGTTCGATTTTCAAACAGTTATCGGAACGGTCTGGAAAGTAAGGCTGGAAAAATGGGGACTGGGATATATACGTGAAAAGATGGCTGCGTATTCTGTTTTATACGAAGAGCTGATGAGCCGTTTTGAAGAAGCAGGTGATATCCGGAAGGTGGATGGATCCATGTACGAAAATCCCACCTGGTCACACCGGTGGCGAAGCCTGGCCTTCTCATTAGGTCTTACGGATCTGCGCCTGGAGATCGATGCTGAGCAGCACAGGGCAGGCATGGGAAGACAGAAAAGTGTATCCAAGATGGACTTGTGGGTAGAACCCATTGGACTCGCGGACGCGTTTGCCAGATCGACCTGGATCACAAGGCAAAACCAATTTAACTTTGAGGACATCATTGGGGTAGGGGAGAAGGTATTTATCACGCTGCCCCATATTAAGATCAGCGTGTCACCAGATTTGATCCTGCGGTCAGGAAAAGACCTTATATATGAAGTGCACCTGTATGGGATGAGGAATCCCAAAGTGCCCGACCTGATGTCTGATTACCGGATCAAATCATTGTTCAGCGCATTTTTGGATGAAAGCGAGGAAGAGGTAAGTACGGTCATTGTTCGCCATATGATGACAGGAAGGACCATGAACTTGAGTCCCAGGAAGGCAGCTGGACTTAATGAAATAGCGCCCATGGCCACAGCGATTTTAAGAAGGATCAACGCAAATGATTTTTCCGGTCCCAGAATGGTCAATGGCTGGCACGCGTGTGGAGATTGTGATTATAAACCCCTGTGTTTTGAGGGTGAGGGATTGATGCAGCGATATAACCTTCCGCTGTCTGGCAGGATAGCCGCAGCTGATGAACTCATCGAAAAAATGCGCAAGCGGATTGCTGCATACAGCGAGGAAGATAGAAAGATTGGCAATGAGTATGCAAGAATGATATTACCCTGGATAGCGCAGAACCCCGGCATGACCGAAGAACAGATCGAGTGGCTCCTGGCAGGGATAGGCTAATATGGACAAGAAGAAACCAAGAAGTGAATATTTCAGAACCAAGGTGTCCGGGATTGCTGTGATGATCCTGGCTGTAGTGGTGTTGGTCTGGCAGCTGGTAGACGCGTTAGTCTTCCGGAGAGTATTCAATTTCTCTGATATCTTTGTTGGCATGTTCATGCTGCTAACGTTCATGATCGGAGGCGTAATCCTTTTCACTTCATACCAGAAGGAATATCTTTTAGATCTCGGATTCTGGCTGGATGATATCGGTGAGCAGATCCGAAAAACCAGCTGGCCCATTGAACGAGAGATGTTAGAAAACATTGGAAACCGGCTGGTAGAGCTCTATCCGCAGGGCACAGAATGGATCATGTATGCACTGCTGCCAGGATATATGCTGAGAGACCGTCCCAGGGAGATGAAGCGAGGGCGATTTATCAGGTTATTCTCTAAGCCATCTGTGGAAAAGGTCGAGGAATTGGACACAACCTTGAGAGACCTTCTTACAGAACAAGCTATAAGTTCCACTGAAAGAGATTTCGAGATAAGGGAGAGTGCGGAAGGGAAAAACGCGATATTTGTAGCAGGCATCAAGGGCCTTGGGTTGAGCCTGGCAATAAATATTCCCCGCGAAAGCATATGGAAAGGGGGCAACTGGAGAAAACAGCAGAAGTTGTTTTTTGTCCGCAAAGCCGTAGACCAGCTGTCACAGCGCTTGGGACTGCTGCAGAACGAATGGAACGAGTTTCAGAAAACGATCAACGATGAGGAGCTAGGCATGATCGTGCGAATGCTCTCCCATGAGATTGCTGGTAATCTAACGCTAGTAATGGGAAGCGACAAGCTAATTGAAAGAGAAGAAAAGGCATTGGCCAGGACTGTTCACCTGGTTCGGCAGCTCCAGGAAGTTCCATCCCTGCGCACAGGGTTCTTTTCTGTAGAGCCAGGAGAGATCCAACTCAAACAGATGATCAACGAAGTTATTGGGGGAGTCAAGGACATTTGGAAGGATCGCGAGTTTATCATCAAGGGCAACATTTCAAACAACACAAAAGTGGTGGGCGACAGGAACCTCTATTCAATCTTGCAGAACCTGGTGTATAACGCGCTGAGTTTTTCAAAAGAAAAGATCATCGTTGAGATGGGGCCAGGAATACGAAAGGATCACGTGCTCGTAAAGGTCAGAGACGATGGCCCGGGTGTTCCATATGAAAAGAGAGACTGGATCTTCGAACCGATGGTTACCGAAGGAACAGATTACAGGCCTCGAGGAGAAGGTGTTGGGCTGTATATTGCCAGGAGGATTGCCAGAGAGGTGAGTGGAGACGTATATCTGGCCGAGCCAGAGAATGGGGAGGAACGCTCCAATCAATTTGTGGTACAGCTGCTGGTAGCTAATCCAGATTAGGAGTGGAGGAAGCATATGGCATTGTCTATGGATACTGTAGTAATCGCGGAAGATAATCTTGAGATCAGCGAAATGATCAAGGACTACTTTGAGCAGGTCTATAACCTAACAGTAAAAACTACCGACAAGGTTGATAAAATCATACCCTTGGTCTTGGGTAGCAAAGCCTCGGTATTGATCATGGACCTTGAGCTCAAGGACGGGGATGCTTCCCAGGTCCTGAAAGATGTAGCAGCTATTCCCGGGCTGATCGTTATTATTTTTACCGGCACATGGAAAGGTCGGCAGGAAAACGAGCTGCTTGAAAATGGGGCACAAGTGGTGATGAGAAAACCCCAAAAACCCGCAGCTATCTGGCAGCAGGTTTTGAATTTGAGAGGGATCAGGGAACAACAACAAAAAGAATTAATGAAGATTAGGGCTAAAGACGCAGGCGTTGTTTACAATATCCTGGACGGAACATTGAACAAGGAGGGTGGAAAAAGCATCCTCCTAGACGAGATGAAAAAGGATATTCTCGGCATCCTGGGTAGAGGTTTAGAAGAGTATCAAAGCCTGCCCGACGAATCAAAGGAAGATAAAAAAGAATTGATTGGCTGGATCGAAAAGAAAGAAATCGTAAAAAAGGTATATGGGTGCAAGGATCAAGAAGTGC
>CAZHHT010000211.1:0-4019 GCA_964532455.1 uncultured Anaerolineales bacterium | reverse complement strand
ACTCGCCTTTGGATAAATATCCCAATTCTTCTAGTGCTTCAGCTGATTGGATAACTCCGTCCAAATCTTCCACTTCTATGACAAAATCGAGGATGGGTTTTGCTTTAATCCCAGGGACTGAAGTGCTGCCGATGTGGTAGATGCCGATTACCTGTATCGAAAGTTGCTCCAGGATTCGTTTGGCTTCTTCTTCAGCTAACTGAGACCATTCTGGATTATGGGGAACTAGTTCAACTTCGCGCTGTTCCGGGGTAATGTGTTCGCCATCTGCCATAAGATAAATTCTTTATCAGGTACAATTTAACCTTATTGAGGATCGAGACTTTCTACCCAATTGCTTTTTAGTATTACTATACATTATATTGTATGTTGATAATATTGTCAGTCTGTTTTCCCTGAGTTTACTACAGTCCCGGTATTAGCCTGAACCTCACTTGAGAAGCATACTCCCTGTATACTGGCAGGTCCTCCTGCAGCATCTGGTCCTCAAGTGCTGTGCGCAGGATGATTAATTCCGCGGTCAAGATTACCAGGTAATTGATAAACGATAGGAATATTTTGTGTTCAGCAGGGGAGGATTATTCTGAGATTTCTTTTCTAATACAAAATTGAGAATTTCAATGGGCATTTATGTTAAAATGAGAGTTGGATTATTGAAATTGCAAATACAGGATGGATGAATATGGCTCCCAAAAAACTAACCCGTGAATCAGTGTTAACCGCCCTGGGCGAAGTTCTGGATCCTGAAATCGGAAAGGACCTGGTCAGTTTGGGCATGATTGATAATGTAGAGGTTGACGGTACAAAAGTTAATTTCACAATTAATCTCATCACTCCCGCCCGTCCATTAAAGGACGAAATCAAAGGCAATGCCTTGGCGGCAGTCCAGGCAATAGAAGGTGTAACTGAAGTTAATATCGAAATGGGGGCAAAGGTTCCTGTTGGTCAGAAGAAATCAGAGCATTCCAATATTAAAAACGTGATTGCCATTGCTTCCGGTAAAGGTGGTGTGGGGAAGAGCACTGTCGCTGTTAATCTTGCGGTTTTCCTGGCTCAGAAAGGGGCTAAAGTTGGATTACTGGATGCGGATATTTACGGACCGAATATTCCTACCATGATGGGTGTAGACCGACTTGGCGGCGCCAAGGATGATAAGATTCTGCCTGGGGAAGGACACTCCGTTAAAGTAATGTCAATTGGCTTTATGGTAAAACCTGACCAGGCGCTTATCTGGCGTGGACCGTTGCTGCATTCCGCAATAAAACAATTCGTTCAAGATGTGGACTGGGGTGAACTGGATTATCTTGTGGTTGACCTTCCCCCTGGAACGGGAGATGTCCAGCTCAGTTTAAGCCAAACTCTGGAACTGCAGGGTGGTGTCATTGTGACTCTGCCCCAGCAGGTTTCTCTCGATGATGCCTTGCGCGCAATTAATATGTTCCAGGAATTAGATATCCCCATTTTGGGAGTCATTGAAAATATGAGTTATCTGGAAACTCCGTCAGGTGAAAAGATGGACATCTTTGGTACCGGTGGGGGAGAAAGATTAGCGGCTTTGACAGGTGTACCATATATTGGATCAATTCCGATTGATCCTGAAGTCAGGAAGGGGGGAGATAATGGAATCCCAGTTGTCATTTCTCATCCCGAGTCCCCGGTATCGTTAGCGCTAATCGAAATTGCTGAAAAGATAGCAGCTCAGGTCAGCATTCTGGCAATAAAAGGAGGCTAATATCCTATTGGTGATCTAATAGTTTATGGGCGGGTGGGATTTACCACCCGCTCTTTTCTTTTTTAGATGTGGAAATTGGTATCCTCCAAGGAACCCGCTACCTTTGATTAATAAGGTAAAATAGGCACATGATGGCTCTTATTGTTGGTATTCGATTCCACGGTGGTGGAAAAACTTATCATTTTGATGCTTCCGCCTATCCTGAAATCCAGGAGAGGGATTATGTAATTGTTGAAACCAGCCGGGGCCAGCAGTTAGGGCAGGTGGTATCTTTTTTGGATGCTGAAGATAGTAAAGAAACCAGAAAGTGGAAACCAATTTTGCGTATTGCTTCTTCTCGCGATCTGGTCATGCGGCAGGTATGGGAGAAAAAGGAAGAGAGTGTTCTGGAATCTTGCCGTGAAATCGCGCTTGGGGAAAATTTTAGTGGGGTAAAGTTTGTTTCAGCGGAGTACAGCCTGGAAGGCGAAAATTTGGTTTTCCTCTATTGTTATGAAGAAAAAGGTGACCCGGATTTTGATGGATTCCTAGCTAAATTAAAGGAAAAATACCCTAAAACTAATGTGGAGCTGCGGAGAATTGGACCCAGAGACACAGCTAAGATCATTGGCGGGATGGGTGCTTGTGGGAGAGAAATCCGCTGCTGCACTGAATTCATGACGGAATTTATCCCAATTTCGATCAAAATGGCTAAGGAACAGGGAATTTCACTAGCACCAACGGAGATCACCGGCATGTGCGGTCGGCTTCGTTGCTGTTTAATGTATGAATATGAGCAATACTTAGAAGCAAAAAAGACCTTGCCAAGAAAAGGGAAAAAGGTATCTACGCCGCGGGGAGAAGGTAAGGTCATCCGTCTTAATCCACTTAGCCAGAAGATTTCGGTAGATTTGGGGGAATCCGGTATTCAGGATTTTGACCCCGATGAAGTAGAGCGAATTCACTCATGACCTCTATTCTCTCCCAGGCCGAAGATTTATTTCCTTATACACAGGATTTAAGGCGGGATTTTCACCGCCACCCCGAACTGGGATTTCAGGAACACCGCACTGCAGAGATAATAGTTCGAGAGCTTTCCAATTTGGATGGTATGATGATTCGAGCTGGAGTCGCTGGGACTGGCGTTGTGGGAACTCTGGAGGGGGGAAAGCCGGGGAGAGCGATTTTACTGCGTTTTGATATGGATGCTCTGCCGGTAACAGAAAATACTGGTGTGGATTACTCCTCTGAAAATGAAGGAGTGATGCATGCCTGCGGACATGATGGTCACCTTGCGATCGGCTTGACAACCGCGCGGTTACTGCATGCGGGGCGCGAAAATCTTCCAGGAACGATAAAATTTGTATTTCAACCGGCAGAAGAGGGTTTAGGCGGCGCCTTGGCGATGATCAAGGAAGGGATTTTAAATGATCCTGTGCCGGAGATCGCCCTTGCGCTGCATCTCTGGAATGAAAAACCCCTGGGATGGTTAGGGATAACAGATGGACCGATGATGTCTGCCTCAGAGACTTTCCAGGTACAGATAACAGGAAAAGGCGGACATGGTGGAAAACCGCATGAAGCGGTAGATCCAATTGTCGCAGCAGCTGGAATCATCAATGCGCTTCAATCCATAGTATCCCGGGAGATACCACCGTTGGACAGCGGTGTAGTCACGGTCAGTTCGATCCATGGGGGAGAAGCTCATAATGTGATCCCCGAACAGGTCACCCTTAGCGGCACAATTCGGTCCTTTACTGAGGAAACCAGGGATTTATTACTCAAACGTTTCCGTGCGGTTGTTGAACAGACAGCGGCTGTCTATTTATGTAGCGCCAAGGTAACAATCAAGGATATTTCTCCGGCAGTAAACAATGATCCAAAGATTGCTGCAGTCCTGCGCAAAACTGCGAGTGAACTATTTCCACAGGCGATCATTGATCAGGGATACCGGACGATGGCATCGGAAGACATGGCGTTTATGTTGCAGGAAATACCGGGCTGCTACTGCCTGATTGGGTCAGCTAATTCCGCGAGGGGGCTGGATGCCAAACATCATCAACCGGATTTTAACTTTGATGAGCAGGCTTTGACTCAGGGCGTAGCGCTGTTGGTCTCGGCGGTCCATGAGCTTGCAGAACGGGTGAATAAATAAGAAACAAAGATAAAGGTCAACGAAAGATCATTGATCCGTAATCCTCTATGGAGTACGGATCGTATTTCTTAATAACAGGCTCCCAGGAGCCTGTATCTTGCATAAGCGCTTGACGGGGGTGAATGAGAATGTTAAAATATAGTTGGATTAATC
>CAZHHT010000210.1:0-4051 GCA_964532455.1 uncultured Anaerolineales bacterium | reverse complement strand
TTAACCGTTAGGGGGAAAATCATTTCTATTATGTATATCCTGTATATTGTTTTTCTAATATATGCACGGAAAATAATGACTAATACAAGAAAATCAAGCTGATAAAATATCTGGATTCTATCTATTGACAACACAAACGAATTAATGTATACTCAGGGCGTATATATCCATTGTGGTTATAGTTGGGTGGAAATGTATGTCAAATGCAAATTCAGATGTATTCCTTCCTCTCTCAGATGCAGAGTTCCACATTCTCCTTGTTCTTGCAGAAAGAGAACATCATGGTTATGCCATCATGAAGACCATCAACGAACACCCTGATATCTCCTACTTCCTGGGCCCGGCGACCCTCTACCGAACGATCAAACGCTTACTCGAAAGATCTCTCATTGAGGAGATTGGGGATCGACCTGATCAGGAGAACGATGACGAAAGACGCCGCTACTACAGGTTGTCCGGAGTTGGCCACAGAGTCATGGTGTCAGAGACAGAACGATTATCGAAACTCGTTTCCATCGCCAAGGACTGGGGCCTGGCACAATCTGCTTCTGCTTGAGAGAGATAATCCATGACTGACATCCCCCTTTCCTGGAATAAGCGCGCTGACCTGCGGGCCTTCCGTTTCCTGCTCAAACTCTTTCCAGAAGATTTCCTGGAAGAATACGAGTATTGGTTAATCCAGACCTTCAGGGATCAAATCAACGATACTGCTTCACGTAAAGAATATTTTTCCCTCTGGGTAAAAGTATTCCTCGATCTTGTCAAAAACGCTATCCTGGAGAGAGTCAACCGATTCTCGATTAATAACCATCCAGCGCTCGCGGATGTGCTCTGGATCCTTGGTTTCTCATTGCTTTATGTTTTTACGTCACAGTGGTGGATCAGCTATGGCCAAAGAATATTTCGCCCTTTAGAAAATACTCCGTTCGGACAATCCGCATGGTCGGGCCTTGTGAGTTCTGCGATGATGGGCTTTATGATTGGGCTGTCTCAATGGGTATTCATTCGAAAGCACATTCATTTTAATTGGGCATGGCCATTTGCCACAGGTATTTTCTATTCTATTGGTGGTTTCCTCAGCGGAGGAATTGATTATTACATTTTTTCAAACTTACATAAGTTCGAAGTCTTATGTAAATTATCTGTATATAACACCAATTTCCATTCAACTGTTCAACAATATCTCTTCCCTTTAATCAAGGCTTACTTCGTTTCTCTATCCCAAGTTTTGTTCCTGCCGAAATCCCGCTTCAGATGGTTATGGATCCCTGTCAACTTGATTACCTGGTTGAGTAGCAGACAATTAACTATGTATCTACATAGATCCTTTTATAGAGTGGGACCTTTTAACAATTGGGATGTTTTCGGAGATTTCGCAGAGGGACTAATTCTCGCCGTATTCTTGCGGATGCTATTTACAATGGTGGAGCTAGAGGGTACATCGGGAGAGATGTCCGGTGAACTCACTTCCGCCTGAACCTCCCAGCTCCATAATTCAGGCCGTGGACAGCCAAGCGCGCCGCATCACAGATCACCTTCGCTCTAGGTTGTTGGTTTGTGTGGAAGGATTCAATCAATAATAACAATTCAGGAGACATTTTATGCCAACCAGGATGGGGTATAGTCTCATAGCGATCTTATTCATATTCTTCTTCTTTGGGGCAGTTGTCATCGCCATATACCTGGTATCGTTTACTGAGTTGAATCCACTAATGGGATTAATAGTAGTCTGCCCTTCGATGGGTTTCATTTTCCATCACATAAGGAATTTGATCGCAGCCCGTTCAGGTATCAAACCGGTCAAATCGCCTATCGGCATGATGATAGGATTTTCACTGGTAATTATTCTTAAACTCATAATTCCATCCTCCATGAATTGAAGGAATGCAGTTTTTTTGGCAATTGAGTTATAGGAAGTCATCAATGAGAGTAAAAACAATACTTCTTAGCTTGCTACTGCTGATAACATTACTGGCGGCTTTGTGTGGAACCACCCCGCAGTACATACGGTTTATATCATCGCCACCCTGGGCTGGCCCGTGCGACCCCTCCACCGAACAGATTGAAATGAACACGCGCCTAACAAAGGGCTTGGGAATTGGGCACACTCCACCTGACATGCACTGCTCCGTGTTTTGTCTACAGGTTCCTGAAGGGAGCGAACTTGTAATCGGAATCGCGGATCTAGATTTACAGTTAGATCTTCATGTAGGTAGGGATCTTTACCCTTACTGGGATCCGGGCTTTTCCTCGAAACAAGGTAACGTGAGCAGGATTGTAAATCCCAGTAACAGGATGATGAATCCCGTTGGGCGCTACTATATACATGTCTGCCCTGGTGAGGGTTTTGGCGAATTCTGGATTGACGAGGGACGATGTACTCCCGCCACTTTTAAAGGCTCAATACTTTTTACAATCTACAACAAATTCACGCCCTGAGTTGGCAGCCGAAGACTGCGGAGTTTATCCCGAGTCCTTCAGCTTGGTTTTCCCTGAACGATGACGTAGTTAGATCTGAAGGGTTCAGGACAGATTCCGCGAGGGACTCCCGACCGGCCTTGTGACTGAGAACGAGAAAGAAAAAAGTAGAGATTTATGGAAAGAGAGTGGATTTGTATTTCCATCAACAATTGGGACTGCGATGGACCCTACAAATCTACTAAAGAAGTTCAGACAATCATTAAGAAAAGCCGGATAACAGAGAATGAGATTTCATGATCTGAGGCATACAGCAGTGTCATTGATGTTGAATAATGGGGTTGACCTGTTCGTGGCATCGAAAAGACTAGGACATGCAAAACCAAGTATTTCATTGGATGTATACGGACATTTATTGAGTTCAGCACAGAATGAAGTAGCAAAAAAAATGGATATCCTGGTGACAGAATAATATTCTCTTGAATTTATCTCAATTTGATACATAATATAATAAGTTGTTATCGTGCATTTAAAAGATAATTAACCTTAGGGTGCTGAATAGGGAGGATGATTATAGCGAAATCTGATTTCAATTCTCTCAAGTCCAACATTGAGGAATTGTTGGAACAGGGTGAAGAACTCTTCATTTTTACTCTTGGAGACCTCCAAAACTCCACATTCAAAACAATAATTGCTCTCACCTCAAAATTCCTTCGGCTTGGAACAGTTTCTGGATGGCAAAATATTGCTCACGAAGATATAAGATCAATCAAATATTCTGCATTGTGGGCGCGGTTAAATATTGACACAATCAATCCTCGTCAACGTTTCGTATTCTCTATCAACGGAATGAAACATAAACAACGATCCAATCAGCTGGCTCAAAAACGGATCGAAATTAGTAATCAGAAATAACTATTTATAGATTGATTGAATTCATTTCTTGCTTTGATTATTCAGGCACCCTAACCACCGCTCCACCCGACAGCCAGTAGCGATGGCAATTATAGGCGATGTGTATTAAACCTTTAATAGCAATACCAGTAGATTTTTTGTTTTATACTGATTAAGTGGCTGCGGGTGAGCTCATCCGTTAGCACGCAAAGAACCAAGCGAGAATATGAAAGAAAAAGTACCTTGTGTGGTTGCAATTCTGAATAATTCTCAAGAGCAGGTATTACTTCAACACCGCGACAATACGCCTGGTTTGCCATATGCTGATTATTGGTCTATGCCAGGCGGAAAGGTTGAGGATGGAGAAACGCCTGATGAAGCAATTCACCGTGAATTGGTAGAAGAAATCGAGTTGGATGTACCTCTCACACTATGGAAAGTGTATGAGCGTCCAGTATCTAACCTTATGGTGATTGTGCAGTATGTGTATACTGGAGGAATTGATCAAGAGATCTCCGGCCTTGCAATAAACGAGGGTCAAGCTCTCCGATTTGTGGACTCACAAGAGTTTTTGAAGTTGCCTATTGCTTTTGGATTTAACGAATTGCTTAAAGAATATTTCTCCAACTTTCAAGGCTAATGCATGCTAACCTCTGCTCCACCTGACTGCTGGTTTCACCTCGATGCATAATCCGGAGCAAATCGTCCACCAAATCCGGAGCATGTCGTCCACTAAATC
>CAZHHT010000209.1:0-4054 GCA_964532455.1 uncultured Anaerolineales bacterium | reverse complement strand
GGGAATAGATCCTGTACCATTCGTAAATCATGGGACGAAACCAGCATAGTGATGGGTAAATCTCGTAAGAAATTGATCAAAGATCGACGGGTACGCGGGTCAAGGCCAGCCGAAGGTTCATCTAAAATTAGGATTTGCGGCCGCATTGCCAGGACGGTGGCGATTGCGATCCGTTTCTTTTGGCCCATGCTGAGGTGATGAGATAGCCGGTCGCCAAAATTACTCATCTGAACAGTTGCCAGCGCTTCTTCCACTCGTTGGTAAACTTCATCTTCCGGAAGTCCCATTTGGAGAGGTCCAAAGGCCACGTCATCGAACACTGTCGGAGAGAAAAGTTGGTCATCGGGGTTCTCGAATACCAGCCCAACTAATGCTCTTATGGTGGGTAAATTTTTCGAATCTACCGAGATCCCGGCAATCGATATCTGGCTGTTCTCACCCAAAATCCCGTTAAGATGCAGCATCAGTGTCGATTTTCCGGCTCCGTTGGGTCCTACCAGGGCAACTTTTTCCCCTTCGCAGATCGATAGATTTATCCCGCGCAAGGCTACAAAACCATCGGGGTAAGCAAAGTTTAATTCCTGAACCTGAAGGATATCCCCTTCCCACTCAGGAATTTGGATTTCATATAGCGGTTTATGTTTGACAGACATTAACGGATCCATCCTACGAGTTGTACAAGGATCAAAATAAAGAATGAAATTCCCAAAATGAACCAATCCAAGCGGTTCATTACGTGCGGGTTGAGCGTACGCAAATGACCAGTATATCCCCTCGATATCATCGCATTGTAGATGCGGTCCGAGCGCTCGTAGCTGCGCAGGAACAATTGTCCGACCATGCTCCCGGCGACTTTGGTGCGCCACAAGATGGAACCTCCTCGCTTGACTCCAGGCAGGCCAGCGCTGCGGGCATCCCGCGCTCGCAGCATACGAAAGACTTCGTAGGTTAGGATAAAGAGATAGCGATACAGGAAAGCAATAATGGTAGTGAGAACACGCGGCACTCGCAAGTGTTCAAACGAGTGTATCAAATCAGGGAATTGGGTGGTTGCCACCAATAAAATTGCCATCTGTACTGATAGCCAGGATCTAACCAAAATACTCAAGAAGCGGATCAAGCCAAAGTCGGTGGGGATCAGCTTAATGAATCCCAGGTTCCATACGGCTAACGGTTTGCCTAATGGGGAAAAGATTGCACTTGCAGCCACTAGAGCAAATGGTAACGCTACAAAAGACCGTTTGAAGGTGAAACCCAATCCCAGATTGGATTGGTCATTGGCGAACAGCAGCACTAACCAGGCTAATGCAAATGCGGGCCAGCTTCCATCAGGCAAAATCGCATTCGACAGGATAAACGTTACCGTTACCAAGACCTTAACTCGCGGGTCCAGGTTGTGAATGCGGCTCTGCCTGAAATGATATTGATCAAAGATATGGACGTGCATATGGCTTAGATTCTAACTGAATTTATTATAAATTGTTGATTTTTTATAAAAAATCAACAAAACAGCAGAAACTACAAGAGAGCCGCCTTTGATATTTGAAACGATGGTAGAAATCAGGCTTCCTTTGCCTTGTGCAAGTTGCGCCCAATCAGGATCAATAAACCTAACAAAACCCCAGCCCCAACGATTCCGGCCAGGATGGTTGAGATTGCAGTTTCCCCCAGAAAGGGAATCGTATAATCCGGAAGAATTTGGTAAGGAGCGTTCAAACTGGTCCCCAAGAAACCCAGGTCTTCAGCCACTCGCTCCAGGCCGTCCGGATTGCCAGACGCCAGTGGAGAAATCAGTACAGCAAACAGAGAAACGAAAATTCCTGCAACAATCCAACCTCGCCCACCGCTGGCAGTGGATTTTTCTGAAGTTAATAGGTCGGGGCGGGTTTGCTCAATAAAGGCTAACGCTGCGACAGTGATGATAGCTTCGCCAATGCCAATAAAGACGTGGACACCTAACATCGCCGGGATGACGACTTCCAACCGAGATGTGCCGCTCACCCAGAGCTGAAGCGATGCAGTTAATGCCGCTGCCATGGTCGCAATCCAAGCCCCAATTCCGGCAACTGCCAGACAAGTACCCTTATTACGATCAATCACCATCCGGTAGAGTCCAAAACCGATCGCTGCAGTCAGAATTCCCATATTGAAGATGTTTGCCCCCATCACCAACAGCCCACCGTCCTGGAAAAGCAATGCCTGAACACCAATTACAGCGGTCATAACCAGGATCCCAGCCCAGGGGCCAAGCACAATTGCCGCCAGGGCGCCACCCAGGAAATGTCCCGAAGTTCCCCCGGCAATCGGGAAGTTTAGCATTTGGGCAGCAAAAATAAAAGCTGCCATAATACCCATCAAAGGGACCTGTTTTTCGCCTAGAGATTTATTGGTTTTCGAAATCGCTAGACCGACCATAATGATCGTTACAATCCAAAAAATCAGCGAAACAATGATACTTAAAAATCCGTCAGGAATATGCATTTGAGTAGGTGAGAATAACATAATGATCTCCTTTAAATATAGAGTTTTTAAAAAATATTTACATCCAACGACATTCGAGACACAAAACCCGATTTACGCCTGACAATCAGCGCAAATTCCAAAGATAGAGATATGGTCTAGATTGGGATGAAATTGATAATTCGTGATTAAATCGTCTTTAAGCGAATTCAGCACCTTGGCATCTGCATCAATTACCCGGTTGCATTTCCGGCATACCAGGTGAATATGCGGACCGTGCTGGAAGGTAGAATAAACGATTTTGCCTTCACTTAAATCATTACGACGGGCAAATCCCTCCTGCCAAAGCAGATCCAAAGTACGATAGACCGTGGCAATATTGATTGCCTGGGTGTGCTCTTGCAACTTCTCGGAGACCTCTTCGGCAGTGATATGCTGGGAACTGTAGGCGACTGCATTAATGATCATCTCCCGCTGGGGAGTAATGCGGAAGCCCCGCTTCCTTAGCTCATCAATGATAGTTTGGCAGAGTGTCATAGGATTTGCTCCTGATGCGAACATTCGCAATTGATAATATTATAAACTAAATAGTGGTTGTGTCAATTATGGAAGTTTCCAAAAATAGATTAATTTCCGAAGTCTACCAAAGGTGCTGCCCCTCAAAGGTTTTTACTATTCGAGTCTTATTGTTTCTGGAAAAGGGTACCGATTGCAGCAGAAAAATATCTCCACCAGCAGCTTGTTTAACAAACAATATCGTTATTATTGGGTTCAGAAAATATTTGACTATTTTGGTTTCTACCCTAAACGCAAGATTTGTTTCTTGGCAAAAAGAGGTCCAATATCAATATTTAATGGTGCCAGGGCATACAGTTCCAGTGGTACGCCAATATCCGCCAGGTAGAGCTCTCCTACTACATTTTTTTCCGCTCCTCTTAAACCCTCTTTCGGTAATGCCAGGGTCATAGTAGCTGCCGCCCGGATAGTTGGTTCAAGCACTTCCCCAGTGCTGGCATTTAAACCCGATGGCAAATCCAGAGCCAGAATTGGTGACTTTCGCTCATTTGCCCAGCGGATCATCTCTGCAGCCACTCCCCGCGGCGCTCCCTGCAGACTGTAACCAATGATTCCATCCACGATCAAATCCGATGGTGGTTCTTCTTTTATATCCTTGATTACCCTAATCTCCACGTCCATCCGCTGCAGGATTTCCCCCTGGTGTTTTATAGTTCCAACGAGATCCTGCACTGCTTTGCTCAGAACTACAGTCACTTCGGCTCCCCAGTTATGCAGGTGGCGCGCGCAAACCATCGCCCCACCCCCATTACCGCCGCTTCCTGCCAGCAATACCACCTGTTTTACAAGCGCATCGCCTTCCAGGAACCGGTTTCTCGCCAGCTGCGCCAGGTGTCTGCCGGCATTCTCCATCATCTGAATCAAATGAATTCCGAACACCTCCACTATCAAACGATCAACTTCGGCCATTTGATCAGCGGATAAATAAGGTATTTCTTTTATTTCCATCATATTGGTGTCTTCCAGATTAACGAAATAATCTCTTCTCCCCCAAGAATTCTTGGGGGAAAATACAGGT
>CAZHHT010000208.1:0-4063 GCA_964532455.1 uncultured Anaerolineales bacterium | reverse complement strand
GGTGCGCCAAGAAGCGCATTTGTTTAGTGTCGCAATGAGCGACTTGATAAAGAGTCTATCAATGGCTACGGAGACATGCTTGAAGATGCGAGACCTCGGATAGTATGAAGCTCTCCCGACAATGTGGATGAAGGATTCCCTATAAATCCTGAGATCTGCTAGCCAGAGACTTGCCATGGTTACGAATAGAAATCACCGTTCGAAGCGTCACAGGTTGGAACACCCAGCAATGATAGGGCAGGGTGTAGTTATCGGATACCAGTACTCGCTAGGTATTGGTAAGCCTCTGATGGGCAGGAATACGGGACTCAAAGAACCCACCTCATTCCCCGATAACGAGCCTGGCAGAGAACCAGGTATTGGCGTACAGGTGGAACCTACGGCAAGTTGAAGACGAAACAAATGTGAACTTGGGAACTGTTTATAACTCTCCTGTTGAAACAGGAGTAGGTGTCTGTGACCAATGCTATAAGCAGGGCGGAGTCTCCGTAGTAGTCTGAGATGGGGAAAACCCATCACATGGCAAAGGGAGACAGTCAAGTCACAGTGCAAATTGCAAAAGCCGAATACGTATGAGGAGGACGTGTGAACCTACGATGATTACGGAAAAGCAAGAAAAATTAGCCAAACAAGCAGTGGAATATCCAGAATACAGATTTAAAAATCTGTACCAACTAATGCACTGGCAGGTCTGGATAGAACACGCTGCAAACCAAGTCCTAGCACGCTCCGGTAGTTTGACGGCAGGTGTGGACGGAAACACACGGTATGACTTTAAAGAAGATTATGAAGGGCATATTGCCAACATCATAAATCTTCTTAAAAGCAAGACATACAATCCACAGCCTGTCCGAAGGACGTACATTCCAAAAGGAAATGGGAAGAAACGACCGTTAGGAATCCCAATACTTAACGACCGGATTGTCCAAGAAGCCCTAAGAATGATGCTTGATCCAATATTTGAATCGGATTTTCAACATCACTCCTATGGTTTCCGAAAGGGGCGGTGCACAATGGATGCAATAGCAGTGCTAATGCCTCTCTTCAACACAAAAAGTAAACACTACTACGTGATTGAAGGAGACATCAAAAGTTATTTTGACAATGTTCATCATAAAAAGCTGATGGCTCTTATCAGAAAGCGAATTGCTGATAAAGCGGTATTAACACTAATCTGGAAATTCCTTAAAGCAGGCGTTATGGAAGGACAGCTGTTTGCTAAAACAGAAACAGGGGTACCCCAAGGTGGTGTCATTTCACCCTTGCTGGCGAATATCTATCTCAATGAATTCGACAAGTTAGCGGAAAGAAAATGGCACAGCTGGACGCCATATGAACGGCAGTACTACGTGAGGAAACAGGGCAAAGGCAACTACTGCATGGTTCGATATGCTGATGACTTTGTAATAGTTGGCAATGGCCCCATCTCCGAAGTGCGCCAGATTAAGGAAGAAGTCAAGAATTATCTTGCAAAAGAACTTCATTTGGAACTATCGGATGAAAAGACAAAAATTACCCACGTCAATGATGGGTTTACTTTTCTGGGATTTTACATTCAGAGAGTTAGACCA
This sequence comes from uncultured Anaerolineales bacterium, assembly GCA_964532455.1. GTDB lineage: Bacteria > Chloroflexota > Anaerolineae > Anaerolineales > UBA11858 > B10-G9. The sequence goes on along the minus strand of CAZHHT010000208.1, from coordinate 2,492 downwards.
GAAGGAAGATGGGTTGTGCATCTACGCCCGTCTCTGAAAACAATCAAAAGGGTAAAAAGCAAGATTAAGGAACTGACTGGCCGGAATTGGACCTGGATGGATGAATATACCAGACTTTCAACATTGAACGCCATAGTGCGGGGTTGGTGTGAGTACTACAAACATACCAGCTTACACAAAGACCTTGAAGAAATCAGTCGGTTTACATGGCATCGCTACCTAGGCTTTTTACTGAAAAAGCACAAAAACAGCAGAAAGCAACGGCTCATCCGGGATAAGACTATCGTACACCTGAACAGGACAAGGTGGAAAGCCAAGATACAAGAAAGTGGACAGATATTGACCACGTATCAATGGCTTCCAACTCCTGAAGAATTGCCTAGAAGCAGGTACAGAATGAAAGGAAGGGGAGGATTCCCTCACCCTTACCTGAAACCTGAACTTGCATATCTAGACAATCCAGAGTGGGAAGGTTCTCCCAGCGAGAAGATTTTTGTAGAAACAATAGGAGTGTCTACCCAATGGAGAAATGAACCTCTTGGGTTCACAGAGACAAAGCTGAGGGTCAAAATGCGTGATGGTTGGAAATGCACAAAATGTGATAGCCGTATCAATCTCAGGGTACATCACAAGAAAGGCATGAAAAGCCACGCCATGAAAGACCTCGTTACTCTCTGCATGAATTGTCACAATGAGGAACATGGCTATCGAAAACGACTTGATGGAGAGCCGGATGCGGTGAAAGCCGCACGTCCGGTTCGGAGAGAGGGGTAGGAGAAATCGCATGTGGCAACACATGTATGACGCTCCCGCCCCTACTCTACGCGATCCTTCACCCAGCCCGGATGACGTGGCGATCACTGAGGCTATAGTTAAAGCCGGGAATCTACTGGATATCCAGTTACTCGATCATCTCATTATTGGACAGGGACGTTTTATTTCACTAAACAGAAGGGGATTGGGGTTTTCAGAAAATTAAAGTGTTGATCGGACCGAAAAACCGTGGAACTCGCCAGAATTTTCCTGCCATTGTTCTTTCACTTCGGTGACAACTGAGGATCTAGACCCTCTTTGTAAAGCGCGGAGCAGTTTGGATAGCTTTTCTTTTTCCCCTTCGGCAACTATCTCAACAGACCCATCCCGGCGATTTCTCACCCAACCTCTTAACCCGATATCACCGGCAATTCCCATCACGTAGTAACGGAATCCAACCCCCTGCACCCGTCCAATTACCCGGGCATGCAGCCGTTGGTCCTGGGTTTCATCCATTGTCATCCCATTCCTGTTCGATTTGGCTGCCCTGGAATTTACTAAAAATAAACACCCCCAGGAATATTAAGAGGACCAAGAGAATCCCGCTGAGGATAAAAATATACGTCAGGTATCTTCCCCTGGAAAACACATCCTGTTTCCAATCTTTTTCCAGCCCAGCCAATGTAGTTCCGAGAGCGACTTCCACGCCCCGCTCGCAGCTGACCCCCTGATCATAGGCGTATATCATCGCCTGAATCCCTGTCACACCGTATTCCCGTTGAATATAATCCAGCAGTGAATTCGATTGAGCATAGGAGAGAAGAGCCAGATCCGAATCAGCGGGAAAGGCTATACAGAGGTGGGCAAACGGAATCAATCCCCTCTCCCCTTCCGCTTTTTCAAGAATCAAATCATAATCCGGATGGGAAAAGGCTTCCATCTGGGAAGCAATGCCTTCGTTAAACCAGGCGGGAAGATATTGATACTCATTGCCCATAAACCGGTAAATCAGGATATGGGTAATTTCATGCGGGATTAACCGCTGAATTTCCAGGGATTGATCTACTCCCGGAGGCAGGGATACAACAATTGAACCCAACCCGGGATCTGCGTGTCCACCCACCCAGGTCTGACCTACGCTGGCCAGGGTGGATTGTAATTCTTCTTCGCTGCTGTAGATAAAAATTACAATCGGTTGATTATCAGCGGGTTGTTGGAGCAGATCCAAAACCTGGTCCAATCCACTTACAGCAGCATCCAGCACTTCCTGAGCCAGGGTGATTTCACCCTCGTACCAATAAATATTAAACGGTTCCTCAATCAGTTCCTGCCAATTATAGCGATTATCCAGATAAGTAAAGGAATAGATGGGTGTTTCTACACTCTCTCCATTTTCCAGGGTGAGATGGTAGGAGTAGGTAATATTTGAAAATGCTGGTAGCGGCCGCTGTGCCAAATCATACACAAATTGGGCTTGACCCGGTGAGATGAATAAAGCCTCCCCAACAAATGTGGATATACCCGGAGCCTGCAACACCAGCGTGATCTGGCGCACCGGCAGTTCACTTTCAAGCTCAATCTGGAAGACCAGTTCTCCGCCGAAAGTATATTCAACCCCTTCATCCAGCACCTCAACGCCCTCTTGTGCCTGGACAGAGGGTGGGGTAGTTATTATCAAAAGCAGGATTAAGAAAGTCAGAGTTTTTTACCCGGTGTTTTAGTGCTGCTCCCATGGCTCT
>CAZHHT010000207.1:0-4138 GCA_964532455.1 uncultured Anaerolineales bacterium | reverse complement strand
TGACTTTCTAGACGAGTTTGCCTTTTGCCCTTGACACTGCTATTCATCGGTAGCCAGATTTTCTCATTTGTCGTTTATTAGACGGTTGCTTGAACCAATATCGTATCCCTTTCCCCGCTAGCGGTTCGTCAATATACCGGGGAATGATATGTAAATGTACATGAAATATCTCTTGACCCGCCACATTGCCAATATTCCAACCGATGTTATAACCATTTGGTTTATATTTTTCATCTATGATTTCTTTAGCTAGTTGGAGCAGCGAGAAGGTCGCTTGCCATTCTTTTTCAGTAAGATCAAATACTTATTCCCTATGTTCTTTGGGTATTATGATACCTGATCCAATTAAAACCTCTTGTGGATCTTGAAGGAATAGGCAGTGTTCATTTTCAAGAATGATTTCTTGGCGGGCATTTGATTCTAGATTGCAAAAAGGGCATATCATAATTAATCCTAAAAAATAATACTGGCTAACGGTTAATTATGTTGTTCGTACACGTTAATCTGCCGGATGTTGTCCCCTAATTTCCACGGACCGGGTACGGTTGGTAATTAATTGCAGTATATCATGTCACTCATTCTGAGGGAGTCACGTGATTTCCTGATCAAGAAAAAATTCCTTGACCAGGTCCGCGATACTAGTAAGAAAGGGTGAGGAGAGACTATGAGAAAAACGGAGGTGCAAGCTGCAATTTAAAAGGTTGGAAGGTTGGTTTTCGCTATTCAAGATCACCCGTAGAAATAAAAAACCAGGTGATTTTCGATCACCTGGTTTTTCATTTGACAGAGTGTCGTTATTATTCCAGCATTTCCTGCGACATCATGGCCAGCTCAACCCGTTTGGTCCATCCCAGGCTTTCCCAGAACTTAACTCCCCCCACATTATCCTCAAAAACAAATAAGTGGCATTTCTGAATTCCTATCCGGGTTAAGGCGAACATGCAGCGGCTGACCAGCGATTGCCCTAATCCCTGCCGGCGGAAGTCCGGGTGGACTACCAAGTGATGGATATAACCCCGCCTGCCGTCATGGCCGCAGAGCACAGTGCCTACCACCTGCCCTTCTTTCCAGGCAACAAAGCTCATGCCTGGATTCCTTTCCAGGAAGATTTCAATGCTGTGGTGTGAATCCGCTTTACTTAACCCGATATTGTAACTTTTTTCCCACAACTTGTAGCTAACATCATAATCTTCAATGCTCATTTCATGGATATTGATCGTCATCCTGTCTCCTTCTTCCCGGAGGAAAATCGCTGAACGGGTTCTTGGCTCAGCGATTAATACTCATAAAATCCCCGCCCTGTTTTGCGTCCCAAATGTCCTGCAGCAACCATTTTACGCAGCAAATAAGCCGGACGGTATTTATCTTCACCTAGATCGGTTTGCAGCACCTCCATCACTGAAAGCACCACATCCAAACCAATCAAGTCCGCAAGGGCAAGGGGTCCCAACGGATGGTTCATGCCCAACTTCATGACCTCGTCGATTGCTTCCCGGCTGCCTACGCCTTCCTGGAGAGCAAATACAGCTTCATTAAGCATAGGGCATAAAATCCGGTTGGAGATGAACCCCGGGGAGTCGTTGGCTTCCACCGCTACTTTGCCCATTTGTTCAGCCGCTTTGATCACCGCCTTAGTGGTTTCATCGGAAGTATCCAGTCCGCGGATGACTTCCACCAACTTCATCAGGGGCACTGGATTCATAAAATGCATACCGATAACCTTGTCCGGGCGGCTGGTTGCAGAAGCCAACTGCGTCAAGCTGATAGATGAGGTATTGGACGCCAGGATTGCCTTTGGGGAAGCATTTTCATCCAGCTCAATAAATATCTTACGCTTCAAATCGAAGTTTTCAGTGGCTGCCTCAATCAACAAATCAGCTTTTTCTATCCCTTCTAAATCGTTAGTCGCCTTAATCTGGAGGGCATTTTCTTTGCCCTCTGCGGAGATTTTTTCTTTTTGAAATAATTTTTCTACTGATTTTGATATGACCCCTTTGGCTTTTTCCAGCTGACCCTGGTCCACATCCATCATTGTGACCTGGAAGCCAGAAACAGCCGCTGTTTGAGCAATCCCGTTCCCCATCGTCCCCGCACCCACTACAAAGATTTTTTCCACCGCCATATAGTTTCTCCTTCAGATCAAATGATCTCAATTGCCATTGTTACCGCCTCTCCCCCCCCTAAACAGAGAGAGGTCACACCGCGGGATAAACCTCGATCCTTTAAAGCATAGATCAGCGTAGTCAGCACCCTAGCGCCGCTGGCTCCAATAGGATGCCCGAGAGCGATTGCTCCGCCATGAACATTTACTTTATCCCAATCCCAATCCCAACCTAAATCTTTCATGGCTTTTCCGTCCGCCAGAACCTGGGCTGCAAATGCTTCATTTAACTCAATCAAATCCACATCATCCAGCGTCCAACCAATTTTTTCCAGTAACAGGGGGGTTGCAACTGCCGGCGCAAAAAACAGGTACTTTGGTTCCACCGCTGCATATGCGTAATCAATTATCCTGGCTAAAGGTTCTGCTCCCATTTCCGCGGCTTTTTCTTCACTGGCAACCACTACTGCGGAAGCGCCGTCATTTAATCCGGGTGAGTTGCCTGCAGTCACTTTACCATCTTTAATAAATGCCGGGGCCAGCTTTGCCAGGATTTCCAAGGTAGTATCACGCCTGGGGGTTTCATCGGTATCAAAAATTATTACGTTGTTTTTGCGTCCTTTTATCTCGATGGGGAGAATCTCATCTTTGAACTTTCCCCCATCAATAGCCTGGATGGTTTTTTGATGGCTCTGAAAGGCATATTGATCCATCTCTTCCCGGGAAATATCATATTCCTCGGCAATAAACTCGGCCGCATTGCCCATTCCCCAGTCTTCAAACGGATCCCAAAGCCCGTCATGTAAAAGGGCGTCCTTTAACTCGGTATGTCCAAATCTCAGTCCTCCTGATCTTCCTTCCACCAGATATGGAGCCTGGCTCATAGACTCCATCCCCCCGGAGACAAAGAGATCGGCGTCACCAGCCCGGATGCTCTGGGCCGCCAGCATTACAGCCTTTAACCCGGATCCACAAACTTTGTTGATTGTGAAGGCACCGACAGTTGGCGGCAGCCCGGAATAAATGGCGGCCTGGCGGGCGGGGTTCTGTCCCAATCCAGCTGAGACCACATTACCCATAATCACTTCCTCGATATCCTCCGGATCCGGGATGCCAGCTCGACGGACAGCTTCCTTTACTACCAACGCGCCCAATTGGGGAGCAGAAAAACCGCTTAAGGAACCCAGAAAACTTCCTGAAGGTGCGCGGACTGCACTGAGGATTACCGAGTTTTTTATTGTCATTAGGGACCAAACTCCTCAAATAAAAATGAATTGTCAGCTATCTATTTTAAACCCAAACCGGTAAATTATAACCGCCTAAAAAATAATTATTCAATATTTATTACCAGGAAGATAAAATCTTCTGGTAGGTATCTTCCAGCGCTTCGGGTAGCACCCGGACACCTCCAACCGTTGTCATATAGTTGGTGTCACCCATCCAGCGCGGAACAATATGCCAGTGCAAATGTTTTGGTATCCCCGCCCCTGCTGCCGCGCCCAGGTTTAGACCTACATTCATTCCTTCCGGGTGGTAAACAGCCTGAAGTGTATCTCCTGCCTGATTAATTAACTCCATTATTTCTGCCCGGACATCTTGATCCAAATCAGATAATTTTTCTTGATGAAGAACCGGCAGAATCAATATGTGCCCGGTTGTGTAGGGGTAGCGGTTAAGCATCACAAAAGCGTTTTCCCCCCGGAATATTACCAGGTTCTCCTGATCATTTGATCCAGAGTAAGCCCTGCAAAAGGGGCATTCATTATGATGGAAATCTTCTTCAATATATTTCATACGCCAGGGAGACCAGATACGTTGCATTAAATAATTTCTCAGTAAAGTTACCAATTTTCTCAATTCTATTTTAACAGAAAACCGTATCCAATTGATCTTGACAAATTAGAACATATGTTCTATACTGGAACTGCATTACCAGAACGGGACTCATTTTCTCTACAAAATGGAGGGTTACCATGTCTGCCAACAGCATTCCTTTTATTCCGGAACGGATCCAGGTTAAACGGGGGGTGGTCTTTG
>CAZHHT010000206.1:0-4173 GCA_964532455.1 uncultured Anaerolineales bacterium | reverse complement strand
GCCCATCACCGAGTACCAGGACAGTATGGACGCAGCTGGCTATCCCTATTGGTAATCTGGGGCAATGGATATCGTTTAGAATATAAATATCCATTTGCTCCTGCTGCTTACAAAAGCGAAGGAGGCGTCATGTACACGATGGGGGAATATGAATTCTTAGGATACGTGGTCCAGAAAGCGGAAAACACCCTGCTTATCCTGATACCTGATGATATTCCGGATGAGGAAAACACCCAGGAAGATGATGCCGGGGTCTATATCAAGGCGGATATGAGCCGGATCCAGTTTGATAACGAGAAGAATCTGGACAGATTAGAACCCGGCAGGATGGTTTTTGGGGTGGGGCAGATCTCTCTTCCGAAAGACGCTCTGCCTGAGGTTATGCTCAAGATCTTCCATGTACTGTGGAGAAAGCGGGAAGGTTTAGTCGTCCCAGACTTCCTGGTTGAAACTTTCCTGGAAGAAGTCCAAGTTCGAAGTCATTTACGAAATTTGCCGGCAGGAATGAAGGCCAGCGAGGAACAGATCCGCAAAGCGCTCAAAAAAGGTATTATCCTGCCGGATGGGTATACCTACGTAAGCGACCACAAGAGAGAACAAGAGAAGACCCAAGAGAAAGACCAGTTAAGGTAGATATTTATCGGCCTGTTCGATATAAATTTTCCTCAAATGGTAATCGTTTTGGATTATTAATAAATCCCAAGTGTTTTCTTGCAATAACCCGGGAGCAATATAATAATCTAATAAGAGGGAGCCCTATCGAGCGGGCTTTTTACTCCTGATGGTCCCTTGTTCAGAACATGAGTGTATATCATCGTTGTTTTTACATTCTTGTGCCCCAACAACTCTTGAACTGTACGAATATCATAACCAGCTTCTAGAAGATGAGTAGCAAAAGAATGCCTGAACACATGCGGTGTAACGTGTTTGTCGATTCTGGCCTTTTTAGAAGCATTTTTTACAGCTTTTCGCAAGCTGCTTGGGCTGCGATGGAAACGACACTGTAATCCAGATCTGGGATCAAGGGAAATCTTCGATGACGGAAAGACCCATTGCCATATCCATTGTTTGTTGGCGTTTGGGTATTTTTTGGACAGGGCATACGGTAAATATACCTGCCCGAAGCCTTGCCTAAGGTCTCTTTGGTGTAGAGATTTCACTGTCTTGAGCTGATGCTTGAGTGGATGCTCAAGGCTTTCTGGTAAAATGGCAAGCCGGTCTTTAAACCCCTTGCCGTCTCTGATTACAAGGTGCTTATTTCCAAAATCCACATCTTTTACTCTTAACCTCAAGCATTCGGAAACACGAAGACCACTTCCGTATATAAGCCTTGCGGCTAATCGATCAACTCCTGTCATAATGTCGAGAATGTTCAGCACTTCTTCGAATGTTAAAACAGTAGGTAGGTGGCGGTTCTTTCTTGGCCGAAGAGCATTTATCTCATTGAGTTCAATGCCCAGAACTTTTTTATATAAGTAGATTAAGGCGTTTAGTGCTTGGTTCTGAGTTGATGGAGCAACTTTTTTCTTAACGGTAAGATACGTGAGAAACTCTTCTATTTCTGGTTCTCCCAACTCTCGAGGGTGTTGCTTGTTGTGGAATAGGATAAACCTCCGCATCCAATTTACATAGGAATTTTCAGTCCTGTAGGAATAGTTACGCTGACGCAGTGAGTGTCTGGCGCGATCCAGAAGCTTAGGCTGCTTACTAGCCATGATATTACCCCCCGAAATAAATAAAACAAAAAATGGTTCTATTTGATTATATAATAGTTATAGTCAGATATCAGGAACTGGTAATTCCGGATATGAACTAGTTAGGCCAGCTAAAATATGTTTGGAGGATAGACTTGATCGAATTATTTCCTATGATCCCAGCATCATCTAAACCTCTCTGGTTCTTGGGTGGAATCATTCTTTTCATACTCACCCTGGCCGGATTGTTCAGCTATATCGCTTATTCATCAAAGACTGTACAGTTTGAGATTTCTGAAGAAGGACTTAATATCCGTGGTGGTTTTTATCAGCGCTTGATCCCAGCCGAGTCGATTATTATTGAAAAGTCGAAGCAGATCGATATCGGCAAAGAAAGCCCATATAAACCCATACTCAGAACTAATGGCATTGGTCTTCCAGGTTATGCTTCTGGCTGGTTCAAGCTTAGGAATGGCGAGAAAGCGCTTCTCTTCATAACCAATCCATCGAGAGTGGTTTATATCGCAACAAGGGAGGGATATTCAGTTCTATTAAGTGTTCAGGATACGGAGCGATTTTTACAGCTGCTTGGAAACGTCTCAGAAGACGCGGACTAGTTTTGTATCGTTAGATATAGTAGGCCTACCGATGAATAGCACTAGGGTAAAAGGTAAATTCGTCTAGAAAGTCAAAGAAAAGCAAGATCAGACCATTATTTAGAGCCCTCACCAGTTTCGAAACCATTGGTCTGGGTTCTTTTTTTGGTGTAGTTAAAACACTCCTCGCCTGCCAGCACCATCGGCCAGCAAGCGGACTCAATCCGTATTTAGGAGTGAGGAAAAACTATCTAGGCGGGGCCAGCTCAGGCTTCAGTACCAGAATTTCCTCCGTTGGAGCGATCCTGCGGGGAGATCCACCCTTCACAATACGCTCCAGATCCTGGCCAACACCCAACCGCAGCAAACCGTACTTGGCAAACTGCTGTGGGGTCATGCCATCCCGCGATTTATCATCCATAGCCCAGGACCAGATAAGCATCTTGTAGGCAATGGTCTCCTCATCGAAATGCCGATAAGGCTCCCGCTTGGTGAGGATATGCCAGAGGGAGACCAACATCCTTCTCGCGATAGCCACAATGGCTTTGTTGCGGTGCATTCTCTTCTCTAGCCGTTTGAGTTGAGCCTTCCAGTAGGGATCGCTGCCCACCGCTCTCCAGGCAGCTTCCACCAAGGCCCAGCGCAGTTCCTTGCGACCCTCTTTGGTAATCGATTTGCCCTGGTGTTTTTTGCCACTGTCGTGCACTCCGGCTCCCAGACCAGCATAACCAACCAGCTTCTTGGGATGTGAAAAGCGGCTGATGTCGCCGATGGCAGAAAGTATCACCATAGAAAAGATCAAGCCAATCCCAGGTATCTGCATCAGGTAGACCATATCCGAGGACCAGGGCTCGGTATTGCTCAGTTCAGCCAGCTTCTGGTCTATGGCTTCCTTCTGCCCTTCCAGGGTCTTCACTATCTCCAGGTCCTGTTTCACCTCAAATCCGGTCAGGTCAGAGAATTCTTGCTTTTCCCACCAGGATTTGTTCTTATCTGCCAGCAGGCCGCCTTCTGGAGGATCGAGATTAAATCTCTGAACGACACTGTGCAGTCTATTCTTTGACATGGTTATTTGCTTGTTCAGCCGCCAGCGGAAGGAGATCAGCGACCGCAGTTCCCGCACGTGCTGCGGAGGTACCCAGACCTCCGGGACAATGTCGGCGATCAGCAGGGTGATCAGCCGTTTGATGTCTTCCTTGTCGGTCTTTACCCGGGCTTCGGCTATCTGGCGCACTTTGCGGGCATGGGCCACCAGGGTTTTCGTGACCAGGGGAGCCACGATGTCATAGATGTCCCAGACGCTGCCGGTGGTCTCGATCACCACTGCGTCTCCAGGTTGAAAATTCTTTTCAGCCCAGTCTCTAAATCGAGACACCTGAACCTTGCGGGGTCGCAGGGTCCATTCCTGATGCCGGTTTTGGCCACCGATCATCAGGTATTGCTTGTGAATGTCGATGCCAATGTAGCGTTGAATTGGAATTGATTTGGGGTGTGGGTTCATGATAAACTCCTTATACGGTAGAGTTGGATGGGGCGTGGATTTTTGGGTCAAGAGTTACAACTACCGATACGGGTTCTCCCACTTATGGGTGGGGTCCCAGACTTGAAGTCCGCTGGGCTGCCAAGTAACCCCTCGGGCTTACTCAGGTGAAAGCTTTGAGTATCCCATAGGCTGCATCGGCTGACCCAGACGCTCGAGCCCCCAGGTATGCGTCCCCAGCTCGGTTGTCAACCTTCAGGGTACCATGCCTGCCACGCCCTCATCACTTTTACATTCTAGTAACCTCCGCTCCAGCGGACGCTGTGGTACGCACCGCTGAGCTTTTCCGTTAGTGCGTCAAGCAAAGCTTGACGCTTCTGTAGGGGTGCAAGTCCCCTTTGGG
>CAZHHT010000205.1:0-4216 GCA_964532455.1 uncultured Anaerolineales bacterium | reverse complement strand
AGTAGTGTAAACTTCTTTCTGTAAATTTGATAAAAAAGTAGGTCAGGTGTATCCTTTAGCAAGGTTTCTAGACCAAAAAAGGAGAACACCATGACCTACCATAAAGATTTTACCTTTGCGCTGCACGCCTTTGGCGCCAGCTGAATTATTGGAACAAGTTACATCCGAAGGTCTTGAATACTTACCAACGTTGATCGAAGTCTTGATTAACACCGCGATGCAAGCTGAGCGATCCAAATATCTCAAGGCAGATCTCTACGAACGGACCGATCAGCGAAATGGGTATGCCAATGGCTACAAGCCCAAAACGGTCAAGACGCGGATCGGAGATATCACCTTTGATGTTCCCCAGGTCCGGGATGGCACCTTCTACCCGGGAGCCCTGGAAAAAGGGCTGCGCAGTGAAAGAGCTCTGACCATGACCCTGGCCGAGATGTATGTCCAGGGTGTTTCAACCCGGAAGGTCAAAGCAATCACCGAGAAGCTTTGTGGAATTTCTGTCTCCTCAACACAGGTGAGCAAGGCCACTGCCAAGCTGGATGAAACCCTGGAAGCATGGAGAAACAGGCCATTGGGTGTCTTCCGATATCTTTTCCTCGATGCCCGGTATGAGAAAGTCCGCCAGAATGGTCATATCCAGGATGCGGCAGTGTTGATCGCCAGTGGAGTGGGAGCAAACAGCAGACGGGCGATTTTGGGCGTTTCCGTCTCTCTGGGCGAGCATGAAGTACACTGGAGACATTTTTTGCAGTCTCTTGTGGAAAGAGGGTTGCGAGGGGTTGAGCTGATTACCAGCGACGGTCATCAGGGACTGAAAGCTGCTCGCAAAGCCATCTTTGGCGGTGTTCCCTGGCAGCGGTGCCAGTTCCATCTCCAGCAGAACGCTCAGGCCTATGTGCCAAGACAGAGTATGAAATCCGAGGTGGCAGAGGATCTGCGCAGAATCTTCAATGCGCCCAATCGAGTGATGGCAGAGAGTTACCTGGATGATACCATCCGCAAGTATGAGAAATCCGCTCCCCGATTGGCCAACTGGATGGAGCACAACATCCCGGAAGGGTTGACCGTTTTCTCGTTTCCGCCAAAACACCAACGGCGCATTCGGACTTCAAATATGTTGGAGCGTCTCAGTCGAGAGATCAAGCGCAGGACCCGGGTTGTGACTATCTTTCCTAATGAAGCCTCCTGCCTGAGATTGATCACAGCCTTCCTGATGGAGAAAAGTGAAGAATGGGAAACCGGAAGAGTTTATTTAGTTTTTGAAGGTTCAGAATAACTTGTTCAATGGATACACTTGATTGAATTTACAGAAAAGAACTTGCACAATCATCCATTGACTGATCAGCTGCGCATTTTTATTTCTATTGTACATACAAAAATGGTTTATTTAGCTTCATTTTCTCATCTATTAGGGTTGCAGATACCATTAGAATTAGAAGCAAAACATTGTGCCGTGGTATCTACTTTTATACTTGTGATTGATTATTAAATTTGAGCTGGTTATGTCACCCTATTAATAATGTGGTTTACCTTCATCGTGATTTTAGATGTTATCCAAACAAAAATACTTTCTAAAGGACGTCCGCCAAAACTGATCGGATAATCCATCAATTTGTTTGCTGCTATCATACCTTGACAATTATTGACCTCCTGAACCCGTTCACGAGGTACTCGTTTTCTAGGTAATGATTGAATTTTCCTCCGTCGAACCCCCCGCGAGACTTGAGAACTCTGGATGTCTCCATGAACTGTTCTAAAATCTCGATAATTATGCCAGGCCTCAGTATAAGTAAGCCCTGTGAGCTCACAAATCCTGCGGATCATTTCAGATGGTTGCTGGCAAAAATCTTCATATCTATAAATGGGTAAATTGACAACTGCATTTGAATATCTAAGATATCTTTTAAAAAAATCCTCAGCTGGAGGCATTCCCCTAGAAATCCAAACATCAATAGAATCCCGGACAAAGACAAAAGGGATTAAATGACATTTACCTGCCAATGCTTCTAAGGTAAGTAGTTTATTTGGGGGATTAAAATCGTTAACGCTATGCGGCATAAAATTAGAGAATGTCCAGTCCCGAAGGATAAGGTGTTTATTAGTCTCTGTGCAAATCTGTTCAAGCTCTAAAACTGAGTCTACAAACCCTTTTGAATGCAGCTCTATCTGGTACCAGTATTTAGCCTGCTCTTGCACAGAAGTATGTGAATATTCCTGTTTTTCCCCCCACCCTCCACCAAGCGGGTTGACCTCAGACATAATTACTACATCAGGCAAACTGCCTAAACATTGGTTTAATACAGTACCTCCAGAGCGCGCAAAAGCAATCATTACAGAAACAGTCATGTCCCATTTTCCTCGTACGAGCTGGGCGTCATCAATCAAGCTAAATTTATAATAACCTATATACTATCGGATGCAATTTTCTTTCTTTTTATAAGCTGGAGCAAATATAAAACCATCGAGCGAAGCTGTTTAAACTCAAGAACAGCAAGTATACCAATATATAACAAGGCAAAGGAAATTAGTTTAACAATAGCATTACGCCAATCCGGTCCAAATACTCCAGTTATTTGGATTGCCTGATTTGCTGCATATAACCCCGCTCCTGCGGCAATCAATGGAGGGACAAACAGCTTGTATGTGGAATAATCGATCCATTCCCGCAGCTGCCAGGTCAATAAGCCTATACCGAAAATTACCATCCCGTCCACCGCAAGGGCTACTCCAATACTCCCGAGGATTGGTCCAAGTGTAAAAATACCCGCGAGCATGATTACAAGCTGAGCCAGTCTGGTTTTAATCAATTGATTAGGAATTCCCAAAGCAACAAAAAGGCTTTCCATTATGTTTTTAACTGGATCAAACAAAGTAAATACCAGCATCAGTCGGAAAACCCCCAACATGGGCAGCCATTTGGCACCCAAGATCAGACGGATCAATTCAGGTGCAGCCAGGGTAACAAGACCTACAAAAAAAAAGCCGCTCCGGATCAACAGAGCATTGATTCTGAAAAACGCTTTTGACAACCGAGGGCGATCATCTGCCAATTCAGCATATACTCCTACCGCGACAGACTTGATTGGCTCTGCCAAAATTTGACGTGGATAGATTGCAAAGCTGTATGCCTTTGAATAGAAACCCAGCGCGGTATCGCCAAGAGCTGCCCCTACCCATATGTCATCTACCCGATCTAATGTCCTGTAAAGGAGATTGGCTAAAAAATAACGGGGACCAGTACTTAAAAAGTAACGCACTTTTTGCGGATACCAGGCCAGTCGGGGTTTCCAGATAGGTTTCCAGATATATAAGACGATAAATTCCACAAAGACGCCAGTAATATTAATGGCCAACAACGCCCATAATGAAAATCCTTGCAGTGCTAAGCCTAAGGCTACAACAGTGGAAAGAATAATTGTTAATGCCTCCATCAAGGCTAACCGCCGATGCTGAATACGCCGCACTAATATGCGCCTGGGTGTTATCATGAGTTGTTTCAAGCCGGCTGTCACTGCCAAGACTATTAAAGCCTCTCTCAACAGGTCCTCTGTAAAGAAAAGAGAACCCAAAATTACCCCCAGCAAGACAAATATTCCGAAGATTAAACTTAGAGTGAAATGAGTAGCAGCTGTCTCTTCTTCATTCTCGGTTATAGACGTTTTTGATAAAAACGCACTGCTTTTGCCGAAGTCGGAAAGAGAAGCGGTTAAACTTATTATCGATCCAGCAAATGCCAATATCCCAAAGACATCAACAGGCAGCCAGCGGGCAAGCAGTACAGCCCGAGTAAACAGGATCACCCGTCCCACCCAGCTTGTAACAGTTCGCCAGGTAATCGATGAAATACTGCGCTGTGCCAGACTTTTATCCATTTATTTCCCTGGAAGATCTGTATCTTTAGAAATATCCGGCTTGCTTGGAAAATATTCCAAATGTGTACGAGTTAAGGCAATTCTCAGAGGATCATTGCTGAAAAACAACAATGAAAACCCTCTTTGAATCAGTGAAATAATATTATTCATATAGTTATTATTTTATAACAGATAAATAGGGAAGAGCGGTCTAAAGGATTAATCAACTACGTTAATTAATGTCCTGCCAGCAGCAATTATAACATTTATCCATTGGACATTAGGTTAGGGTGAAGATTGAAAAGAACAAAGTTGGCTCCGCTGAAAAAACCTATCTGAGCGAGATGGTGGCAGGTTGAAGCCGA
>CAZHHT010000204.1:0-4234 GCA_964532455.1 uncultured Anaerolineales bacterium | reverse complement strand
ATGAACCCTATCCGCCAGGTCGCAGGTTCGAATCTGCCCCGGGCCCATATTTGGAACTTTTTTTTGAGCCAATGTGTACCAGCAGCGGCTCAATTTTGTTTTAAGTCTTTCAAGCCTAACAGGTTTGTTGGGATTATAATCATTAAATAAAAAGCCGGTTCCAGGTGAATTCTTCCTTTCAACGGCTTGACTGTAAACTGTCCCGAGCCGTTCTTGTGGGGTAGTGAGGTCTTATTTTCCACCGCCACATGACTGAATTCTGCCTGCCTCCGAAGTAACTAGATAAGGAGGATGCTGATGATTAAAATTAAGCTCTGGCTCTTGTTGATTACCTCAGGGGGTATTCTTTTCCTGGCTGCTTGTGCACCTGCACCAATCCCAATGACGGCCACCCCTGAGCCCAGTTCTCAGTCACCATTACTGCAGTTCACAGCAACACCTACATAGTACCCCCCTGCTCAGCCTACCTCAGATCCACCCTCGCGGACCTTGTGTGATGCCCTGAACGCAGAGATAGAAGTAGACCTTTATCTCCCCTATGCAGCAGCAGCGGAATTGGAACCAATTGCGGTGGGATATGTCCCTCTAAGTGTCAATACTGAGAGTCAACCGAACATTGTTCAGGGTATTGGCCATATTTCATATGACCAGATGAATACATGGATTTTTGAGGGGGGTCATGAAACCGCTGAAGTGTTTCTCGAGCTTGATTTGATTGTTTCTGGGAAATGTATAGGGAACGCATCTGATGGGGGACTGATACTGACTCTGAATGCAATCCACCTGGAAGATTATGGAACTACCCAATGCGGATACCCGTCAGGCACGTGCAGTCATTCGCCTGTATTAGGTCCAATTAAACAGTCTTTTGAGTTGGAATTTCCCCTTGTGGACGGCACCAAAGTGCAAAGAGAAGATTGGACATCCTGGACTTTTGTGCTCCACTTATCTGATCAATAGATCTATACAGGATTGTAGGGCAGCTTTGATCTAGTACCCCCACGTGACGAATTTTTTATTGAAGTACCTGGGGTACATACATTATTGGAAGGGATAATACCCCTGGACTTTGTCGAGGTGATACCGCAACAGATTTTATGGATTTTTTAATGGGCAAGATTTAGAAATGTCTCTGCAGCCAATGACCTACACGCCAATGATAATGATGCCGGTTAATATTTTCTTCTAGTTTTACCAACAGATTTTGTATTAAATACAAAATGCGCCGCGTCATTTGTTGAGGAATAAAATTGACACAATAATGAATACCATCGAAAGATTATTAATAAGAAATTCATATGTTTTCCAAAACAAAAATATAGCCCGGTAGGAACATAACCCCTATCCGCCAGAGTCGCAGGTTCGCCCCTCGGTCCTTGACCTCGGGATTCAAGGCGAAAAGGGATCATATCCCGCCATCGCCTGATTCATCTGCAGGAGCAGATGGGAGAGCGATGGGTTGGCGGAATTCACCCTCGCTCTTAAATCCTACCTGGCCCATAAAAAAACCAAAAAGATGGGACCTTTTTATTCCAGCAGTGGCATATTTTTATTAAAGGTCAAATTTCTCTGGAAAAACGGAGCGGGGCGAAAAACATAAACTTTGGTCAAAATCGAATGTTTTTGGATTGCAATCCAGAAAACTGGTTCTATAATCATTAACAGGAACCACTGCAGTTAAGAAGTGAACAAGTTATCAGGCAATAGAAAGCAGATAAGGAGTCAAGAGATGAGGGGCAAACAGTTTATTCTAGGAATTCTCTTCATACTGAGCATATTGATCATCAACAGCTGCGTATCGTCCCCCAATGAACCAGTCACCCCACTCCAGGTTGCCGCAGAGTCAACTGAAACCCCAAGTCTTGGGGAGGGGCAGGCAACCCCAATACCCAACGTTGTAGATCTCCAGGGGAGCGTTGATTTTATTTTTATCTATGCGATCTATCACCCTGGAGATATGAATTATTCAGTAACTATCAATATTCCCTTCCATATAGATGTGAATAATCCTCCTTATACCAATATCATTGGCGACGGCGGCTCTGCCTCTGTATCAGGCGACGAGGGGGTTGAAGGCTGCCCAGTCAATATTGAGGAAACGTTTACTATAAAAAATTTGGGAGGCAGTTTGATAACTGATGACGAGGGAAATCTTCTGCTCGATTTCACCTATCAAACCAATAGTATTGGAGAGTACTACATATCTTGTGATGATATAACCATGCCTCTTGGGGGCAGCGAATGGAGTGACAATGAAGTGACACTTCCAGCCATCGACGGATACGAATTCGTTTACAGTCCGGAGACACCTGTCAGGTTCAAACTGCACATAAATACCCTACCGTAAAAGTTGATTTGAGAGGGTTAGTTTGGTTCGTATATGACGGAGTGAACTGTGGTACCTCACTGCAATATGCGTTGGGTCTAAGCCAGCTCAAAGCTGTTAGGTTGAGGGCCGCTCGGGTCGAGGTTGTTTTGAATGTCTATTTGTCTATTGTATAGTTTGTTGGTCACTATTATTGATAATCCAAAGGTAATCATATCCGAATTAAATATATGTTCTTAATCAACCAGGTCGCAGGTTCGAATCTAACCCGGGCCCATAGTCGTGGTAGAAGGGTACTTGTGTTTATTGCAGGTATCCTTTTTTGTTTAAGGATAGAGGATAAGAAGAAAGTAAGCAGTAAGTAATCAGTAAACAGTTTCCATGCGGGGAGGATTGATTACTGAATACTGATCACTGATCACCTGCGCCGGATCGAATTATAGAAAAACACATCCATTATCAAATATGAAAGGATAAACAATAGAACCTAAGAGCTGCATTTCTCATAGTATTATTAAATCTGGATAAAGCTACTAGAAAATTAATCCAGGATTTTGAATTCTAATTGTCAAGACCTCTTTTCAAGGAGCTGGTTCATGGATAAATATAAACCCCAAAGATCATTGTCTTTTATATTATGTTCACTATTTTTGATCCTATCCCTAAGTGTTTTAGCTGGATGTGGAGTTCCATCCTCAGATAGTTCACTCGAAGGAACCATTATGGCACTATCGGTTGACGCAACGGTTAATGCCATGGATCAAGCAAACACCTCAGAGAATCAGAACAAACCCAAAGTAGATTCCAATACCCAACTTACCCAGGTAGCTGAAGCAGTTCAGGCAACCCTGAATGCCGTCCAACCCACCATTACACCAAAAGAAGACACTGCCCCAATACTGTCACCGCCTTTGTCACAAACAACCGAAGAAGTATCAGTAGAAGATTTCAACGCCTGGATGAAATCGGCAAATATCCTGCTTTACGAAGATATCGCAGGCGTATATACAACAACGCGCTTTGTTCAGGATGCACTTGATGCCGTGGGTTTGGATTATGTGGATGTCAAAGATGCTGTGGGTAATTACAAAGAACAGTTGCTCTCCGGGGGACCGGGAGGAGAGGGCTGGGATTTGATCATCTCGGCAAAAGAAGCTCGCGGACATGTAAAAGGGGAAATGTATGTCTACCTCAATGACGCTCTCAATGATGGCAGTTCAGTAATCATTGAAGAATGGGAGCTGGATTCCATCGTGCGGGGCAAAATTGCCCCTATTCTAGGCCGCTGCGGGGTGGAATTCCAGGACCAGTGGGCCGGGGAACCACTCAATACTCAACTGCTTTGGCAGGTAGATGGCAGTTTACCCATTCATCATCAACCCAATGAAGGTATTTCACTGACCAATCCTTCAGGATTCTGGGCAGGTTCAGATCTGGGTGACTTTATGAGACTCGCCCCGGGAAGTGAGGCCGTTCCCCTCTGGGTTGCCCGCGTAAACGTTAAGGATACTTACTTGACTGCTGTCAGCTGCCTGGACAATCAACTTATTATTCAAACTTACTCCACCCATAGTTATGGGAAAGACCGGATAGTCAGAATGTGGGAAAATTATATTTACAATGCCTTGCTGACCAGGTACCAGATGGTAACTGAATAATTGACAGGGATCGTGATTGACCCATCCTGAAATATGTTTACAAAAAACAGAGGGCAGGATGGGTCAGGGTAGTCTCCACAAGCAAACCAGAAACGGCTTCCGTTAATAAAAAAGTAGGATGCGTGAGCTAATTAAGGTCAGGCATCCTTTAGGTTTAAGGGATAGACGTTTAGAGCAGGAAAGTAAGCAGTAATGAGTAAGTAGATTGAAATGAGAAGGCCGGTCCCTCGGACGGGCTTCATCGTGTATG
>CAZHHT010000203.1:0-4363 GCA_964532455.1 uncultured Anaerolineales bacterium | reverse complement strand
GATTTTCCATGCCATGCCATCCGCTAATAACAAGTGGGATAATTCCATTATAAAGGTTTTTCCCCTGGAAAACAGGTCTTCTATCATCAATTAGAAGAAATATAAAACACATTCAACTTATAGTCTTTAACCAAAAATTCACCTTTAGTAACGAAAATAATGGCACCGGGGGCTGACGCCTCTTTTGAATATTTATCTTTGTTCCCTGAGGAAGAATTATGGTTAACTAACAAAAAAAGATGATTTTCCGGTCTGGACAAAATTAACTCAGAAGCCAGGTTTGTCAAAAAATTTCCGTCCTACATAGTCTAGATTCGATTAAAAACCCAACCCACCTAGATTAACAGGGTCAACTCAACACTTGCCTGCTTTAAAAAGTCTCTTGACCGATCATCAGGATATTCTTTATCGTATACAATCCGGACCAATCCTGCATTGATGATCATTTTTGCACATAAGAAGCAGGGCTGATGAGTAACATATATGGTCGCACCAGCAGTGATCACCCCATGCAGAGCAGCTTGGATAATCGCGTTCTGTTCAGCATGCAAAGTTCTTACACAATGTCCGTTTTCCATTAAACAACCCACCTCAGAACAATGCGGTAATCCCCGGGGGCTACCGTTATACCCTGTGGTAAGAATTCGTTTCTCTTTCACAATAACCGCGCCAACCTGAGCTCTTTCACAAGTGCTCCGTTTAGCCACTTCATTAGCGATATTCATGAAATATTTATCCCAGCTTGGCCTCTGGATTTCAGCTCCCATTCCAAATCTCCTTTAATGCAGGGTTTTATCTTCTCCAAAAGAAGATAAGTCAATCTGCGTCAACACTATTTCAATAAAAACCCGGATTGGATAATCGATTCCCGCAGATGCGGTCGGGAAGGTTTGCAGGACCGTCTGGCAGAATGTTCCATCCATCCGTATAGCTTCGGTTCCTGATCGTTTTTTCCAACCTGCCTTCCCCGGTAAATTCCTGTATTGATCATCACCTGGTCATAATCTTCCAGCAATTGTTTATCCTCTTGTCGATAGGACTCCCAATGGAGCACAGCGCCGATTGGCAGTCGGGGACGGGTGATTGGTGAATCAATTGGCCAACCCAAGGTCATCCCCGCAACAGGGTAAACCAGTTTTGGCAGCTGAAACAAATCAATTACCTGTCCCGGAGCATTGCGGATCGCACCAATAAAACAGAATCCCAAGCCCAGTGATTCTGCCGCCAGAGCAGCATTCTGCATGGCAATTGCGGCATCCACAGTCCCAACAATAAAATTTTCCACATAGCCAGCTTCCAGGTCATAACCTTGATTTTCACAAACACGCTTTAAGCGACTGAAATCCGCGCACCAAGTTAAGAATACAGGCGCCTGGGAGATATGCTTCTGACCCCCACTAATTTCCTGAAGCTTTTGCCTCTTTTCCAGGTCAGTGGTTGCCACTACGCTATATGTCTGTAAATTGGATGAAGTAGAAGCCCGCTGCCCAGCAGCCACGATTTGTTCAATCCAGCCTTCCGGAACGGGATCCGATTTGTAGTTTCGGGCTGAACCATGGTGATGGATTAATTCAATAGTCTGGGTGGTCATAATCGCCGCCCTCTTGTCATAACGGTTAAGTTGGATTAACAGGAATATCTCAATGCTGATCTATTGTCCTAGAAATCAGCATTCACTATATCCACAGGAATAACACTTTCTGCAGCCCTCTTCGTTAACCAGGGCTGCTTGTCCGCATTCCGGGCATAAATCCCCAACTTCCATCCAATTTTCAGGTTGGCTGATCTCCCCTTCAATCTCTTCTGTCCTTGCTTTCTGGAATTTCCACCCGGGTCTTTCTAGGTATTCCTGTAAAGCTTGGGCAATGCCGTCAGGCAGTGATCTTACTCGATTTGGGCCAAATCCTAACGGACGCCTGCCTCCAATTCCGGCATACTGATGGAAAATCTCCTCCAGCCTTTGCCGGGGTGGAATAGGAGAGGACATGCGTAAGATGTAAGATAAGGAACGCCCGATAGCTTCAGAAACAGCAGCAGTATCCGATCCAGCTTTGGCTGTATTGATAAATACCTCAAAGGGCTGCCGATCGCCATTTTCATTGATAGTGACAAAAGTCTTCCCTAAGGGTGTTTGAATGCTGTAGGTGTACCCCTCCAGATGCCGGGGGCGGGGTTTCTTGGTAGCCTGCCATTTCTGGATTTGCTTCTTGGCACCAAGCAGTTCAGGTCCATCAACTGACGATTTTGTTTCCAGAACCACTTTGTCCCTGGACCCAGTTACATATACCGTTATCCCTTTACAACCTAATTCCCAGGCCAATTTGTAAGCTTGCGCAACATCCTCCGTACCTGCAGAGGATGGGAAGTTGATTGTCTTGGAGATGCTGTTGTCAACAAACGCCTGTAAAGCTGCCTGAACCCGGACATGCTCCTCTGCGGAGATATCACTCGAGACCACAAATGTATTCCGAATCTGCTCAGGAAGTGTGCTTATATGCTGGCAGGTTCCATTTTCAATGGTTTCGCTGATTATTTCTTCTTTCAGCTCAGGGGATAAATCTGATTCCTCCAGTGCCTGTTCAAATAAAGGACTAGTGTAAGTTAGGTCCAATTCCTCATCCTTTTCAACAACGTGACGGGTGTAAGCCAGGGCAAACACTGGCTCACAGCCATACCCCTCACACCCGGAAACGGTGGCTATGGTTCCGGTTGGGGCTACAGTAGTCTGGGCGGCATTCCGGATTCCGTGTTTGTTAATTCCGTCATTTATAAACTGCCAATCCAGTTTTGGACGGTTCCATTTATTTTTTTCCATTGCAACAGATTCTGGAATATTCCAGGTGAGATTATCAGGGTCATAACGGCTGCCTTTAATCGCCGGAAATGGACTTCTTTCTTCTGCCAGTTTAATACTGGAAAGCATTGCATGATAACGGACAAATTCCATTACCTGAGCCGCAAATATCTGTCCTTCATCAGAACCATATCGGACACCTGCGCGGTACATTGAATCCGCCAACCCCATAATACCCAAGCCGATTCGCCTTGCCCTCAAAGCTGCTTCTTTTAATTGTGGCACTGAGGGCACGAAGGCATTCGCGTCAACAACATTGTCTAAAAATCGAGTTGCCGTCTGAATGCTGTTCTGCAGGGATTCCCAATCCGGTGTGCCGTCAGGTAAATAGTGTTGGCTGAGGTTTATTGATCCTAAACAGCAATTTTCATATGGACCAAGAAATTGCTCTCCACAGGGATTGGTGGCTTCTAATTCGGAAAGATGAGGAATTGGATTCTCGCGATTTGCTTGATCAAGGAACAACAATCCTGGCTCGCCATTATGGTGCGATTGATAAACTATTTTATCAAACAGATTCCGGGCACGGATTTTTTTATAAACGATAATCGGAATTCCTGCAGCCTCAGCTTGATCGAAGGTTCCGTTAAATTTTCTATAAGCAGGATACTTAACATCCGGAAAACGAAGTTCCCACCAATCATCATTCAGTACAGCTTCCATAAATGCATCTGTGATACCAACTGAGATGTTAAAGTTGGTAATCTCAGTTTCATCAGTTTTGCAGGTGATGAAATTCTCAATATCGGGGTGGTCTACCCGGAGAACTGCCATATTTGCTCCCCGGCGGGTTCCTCCCTGAGCAATTTCCCCAAATGCCTTATCATAAACCTTCAGGAAACCGACTGGCCCAGTTGCGTGGCCAGAAGAAGCTTTAATTAGGGATTTGGTAGGTCGAATGCGGGAAAAAGAAAAACCATTACCTCCCCCTGTTTGTTGAATCAATGCCGCATCTCGGAGAGTCTGAAATATTCCATCACTCCATTTCCCCATATCGTCGCTGATCGGGAGTACAAAACATGCGGCCAGCTGCCCTAAGGGGGTTCCTGCTCCGGTAAAAGTCGGGGAATTTGGAAGAAATCGTTTTTCTGCCAACAATCGGTAAAAGCGTTCCGCGGTATCTGCTACATTTCCTCCCCACTTTTCCTCAACCACGGCAATATTATAGGCAACCCGCCAAAAGGTCTCCTCTTTGGATTCTACCGGTTCGCCATTTTCCCCCTTTCTGATGTAACGACGTTTGAAAACTTCAAGCGCATTATCGGACAAATCCACTACCGGAGCACCAGCTGGAAGGGAAGGATGTGTTTTAACACTTTGAATTTGCACTTGAGGATCAACGTTTTCCACCATTGTGGTCTCCCAAAAAAGAATAAAAAATATAAAATACTCAAGCAGGAATATAAAACTTGTTTCTTAAATAACCCCCATATATGCGGGTATCGTATATATTAAGCCTTATATCTGGTTGAGTGGTGGTATTCTAGCATACCCATTCTGATATATCAA
>CAZHHT010000202.1:0-4407 GCA_964532455.1 uncultured Anaerolineales bacterium | reverse complement strand
TTCATCTCATAGTGGGGGGTCTTTTGAGAAATTTGGACTTTTCAGACAGCCCCTTGTCCATATAATTGGATAAAAGGTTCAGATTATTACATACACCAATGCCACTACCAGCCCAAATACCATATGGCCCATCAAACCACCGACGAATGCCAGCATTCCGCCCTGGTTGGTCATCCACAGACCTGGGTCTTCCACATCACCGCTTTAAATCCCTACATGCATAATCGGGATCACTGCCATCATCATACCCGCGATCAGCCAATGCACCGCGCCAAAGATTAATCCGGATAACCAACCGAAACTACCAATCCCCAGCGACCACAGATAGGCGTAGATTAAAGCAAACGCTACTCCCATCATCAGCTGGGTCATCCACCCCAGGACCCGATTAGGTTTCCCAAACATGGTGCTGAGCATATCAACGATGTTCATCTTGGGCATCCCCATCATTGGCGCGACAGCCATCACCCCACTGATGGCGAATGTTCCCAATATCCCTGATATTACTGCGTTTAATACATTCATTATTACCTCACTTTGATTCCAACAGTCGAATAATTAATTTGGTTGATGTTTATTCTGACTTCTACAAAGGGAATTTTCTTACCGTTTATCTCCCATTCTCCGCAGGGAAGGCAATTCAAACTCATTAGTACCGAAGGTTCTATTTTTACCAATAACCAACTTGAGATTTATACTAACCGTCCACCCAATATCAATAAAGGTGAAGCCAACATTACAAGGCCTCACCTTTGTGTCTGACAAACCTTATTCAACTGTAGGTCCCTCTGGTTATGTTCCCGATATTCACTCCTGCAGCAATTGGAGCATTTCCTCCCGGTAATTGGTATAGGCTTGTCTTCCCTCATCCGTTAGTAAGATCATAGTATGGGGTCGGTTATCCTTAAACTCTTTTTTAACTTTGATGTATCCCGCCTCTACTAATTTACTCACATGAGCGGAGAGATTTCCCATCGTCAAACCTATCCGGCTGACCAGGAAGACAAAATCCGCACTTTCGACAATAGAGAGGTAGGCTAGTATCTTCAGCCTGACGGGTTCATGCACCAGGTGGTTGATCTCAATATTTATGTTCAAATCCTGATCCTTTTTTGATGTGCTCATCGTGATTCTTCCATTACTACAACGGGGTATTTATTCAGGAATCGGATCAGTACAATAATCCCGGCGAGGATGATGAGACCTCCGGCAATGATCACCGCTAACAAGTAAACGTCCACAGAATCGATCGATTTATTCAGGATTTCGCCAATTGCCATGGCCAAGAAAACAAGCATAGCATAATAATACAAGCGGTTTGTCTTCATCAGCAGACCCAAGGCACTAATAACAAGAGCAAGCACAAATCCGAATAATGCCAAAGAATGATCAGCAAGCAGGTCCGTTTCAGGGCCAGCAGCTAGAATGAAGAGAAGTAAAACCCCCACTCCTATTGCAATCATACTGACTGAAAACCCAACAAACTGCGTTTTCATCCCTTGGTTCGGTTGAATGGATCCAACTCGCGGCAGAGTCAGATACCGTTTGCCCAGGTACCAGGTCAGTAGAGGGATCAATCCGAGAACACCCACCATTGCCGGCAAATCAACCAGCAGCAGCGCACCAAATCCGAAGCTCACCAGGCCAATTGCCAAATCAACCAGTCCATCTTCTGAATTATACAGGTAGATCTGCCGCTTGAGCTCTTTCAGGTTAACTATTTCAGACATTTTTAACTCCTTTTACTATCGTGCCACACAACGTTTGTATGGTAATTATGTTTGTGATGCAAAGTTATTTGCTACATTTTATAACAAGGAGGACCCTTTGTCGAGAGGGAATCCCAAATATGTTCCCGGATAGGATCTCTGCCAGCATTCACCCCTTTACCACAACTTGGTATAATAGAGATGAAATCTCATCTGAGTTCTATCAAACAGAGAGGGTTGTGAATGAATGTCGCTAAGGTTGCCTTAATCCTGATCTTTTTACTGCTGTTGATCCTCATCTTCTTTGCCCTCACTGGTTTAGATGTCAACCACCCCATGGCGGCTTTGGAACGAATCGTCGCTTGGTCAGCGAGATTAAATCGAACAGTTACCCAGATGCTGCGGGGGTTATTCCTGCCAATCCGAATCTGGTTCCAGGAGATTTTCTAGTAATCGCCCCTTCCTGTATAGTTTAATTTAGTTTGATATTAATATCACTTCCGGCAGCGAGATTAACTGGATATTTATCCTCTCCGGAACAATATTCTCTAATACCTTCTGCCCTTCCACACCATCAGATCTCCTTTGTTTTTCCAGGCTGCCCGCCAGCACCTCCCCGCGATCGGGAAAAAACTGGATAATGTGCGTACCGGAACCTAGCAGAACATTTCGCGCCATACAAGACCTCCGAGGTCCTGGGGACCTCGGAGGTCTGTTCGTTAACCCCCCGGCTTTCTTTATCAAATCTTCACAAATTCTAAATATTTTCAACAAAAGTTCACTGTATAATTTGACTGGTTTCCAAATGTACAACTGGAATCCCGGGAGAGTTTTATTGGTATGCAAAAACAAAAACGAAACTGGTTGGTCGATGCAGGGTTATTTATCGGTTACCTGCTGACTTTCTTTTTAAATCTGACTGGTTTGTGGTGGCACCAATGGTTGGGGATCGGGGTTGGTGCCCTGGCACTATACCATCTTTGGGTCCACTGGGATTGGACTGTCAACGTAACCAAACGGTTTTTTAGCAGAACTTCAAATCAATCCAGGCTCTTTTATGTAATTGATTGGCTTTTGGTCTTCAGCTATGCATTCATTCTCGTTTCCGGCCTGATTATCTCAACCTGGTTTAATCTTGGGCTGTCAGATTACCTGCTCTGGTTGGACTACCATATCTACAGCTCTATTGCTGCACTGGTAATCACGCTGGTAAAAATCGGCACTCATTGGCGCTGGATTGTGAAAACCGCATCCAAGTACTTTGGTCTGTGGCGGCAGCCGGCACTTACTCTTGGAGCTCAGCCGGTTCATAATAACCCGCACACCAGCAAAATGAACCGCCGCGAATTCCTGCAGCTTATGGGAGTCGTTAGTTTGACTTCACTTATTTCAGCAGCCAATCTACTTGAATTTGAGAAAGAGGAATTTAGCTCTATAATCACGGATCAAACTACTTCTCCGGATATGCCATCAGCGGACAGCCTTGCTGCCCCAGATCACATAAATTCTGGATGCACAGTGATCTGCGACCAGGGCTGCACATACCCTGGACAGTGCCGACGTTATATCGATCAGAACAGTAACGGGATTTGCGATCTGTCGGAATGCGGCAGTTCAGTTCTCCCGGAAAACACTAACCAGGACACCAAAGTTGAATATCAAGGGGATGGATCTGAGACAATCTCTGAGTCTGAGCCATACCCAGAATCAACCCAGACCAGCGAGCTTGAATGTGTAGTGCCCTGTCCCTCAAGTTGTTCTTACCCGGGTCAATGCGGTGATTATGTGGATTTAAACGGCAACAATCTGTGCGATTTGGGGGAATGCCTGGCTTCAAATCTAACATTATCCTCTAATCAATCTACGGAACCATCCCACGGAGGCGGTAAAAGGCGGCGGGGAAATTAATTAAAACAAAAACCAGGAGTAAAACATGCTCCTGGCCTCTTTGAGTGTATTATTCTGCCTAAATTTACAATCCCAACAACTCAGCGTCCTTTTTCATCGCCTGCAGGACCAGATCAATAAAAGCTTCCAACGGCAGATCCAAGTTTTCCTCACAGCGGCTTATTTTCTCCCTGTCCGCTCCAGCGGCAAAGGATTTTGATCTAAATTTTTTCAGTACTGACTTGACCGTGACGCCGGCTAATTTCTCTGGATTCACCAGGGCAACAGCCACAATTAATCCGGTCAGATCATCGCAGCTTAATAAAGCATATTCCATTATGGATTCCGGCATCAAACCAGTATATTCATAATTGTGGGATTGGATAGCACGAATAATGCCCGCGTCAACATCTTCATCTCTTAGGATTTCAGCCAGCAGGACAGTATGCTGATCCGGAGTATCTTTTGTCTTTTCATAATCCGCATCATGCAGCAGTCCTACGATTTCCCAGATCTCCGGATCACCGTCTAATTCCAACGCCAAACCTTTCATAGCTGCAGCTACTCCGTAATGGTGTTTTCGCAAGTTTAGATTGGATATGTTTTCCTTCAATATCTCTAAAGCGCGCCCTTTTGTGATCATTTAACTCATCCTTGAGTACAGCTGGAATAGATAAATTTTGATATCAGATTTAACCCCTGTATTGTCACTAAAAAGTATAACAGATTCCCTCTAGGTTTATTGCCGACATAGACCAAAGGGGCTGTCTGAAAAGTCAGCCCCTTTTCAGTTTAATAAAAGAAATTCGAA
>CAZHHT010000201.1:0-4523 GCA_964532455.1 uncultured Anaerolineales bacterium | reverse complement strand
GCCAGATAAGCACTCTGCCCCTCTCCCAGATCCTCCAGATTAAACGCAAAAAAGCGGTCATTTTTGACTCTTTGGAACTGATATTCTCCCAACGGCGTGGAAAGCTCTTGGGGCCGATCGGAGGTCACGCTAGTGGTCACCGGGACGTATTCCGGGATCAAGCCATAATACCCCAGGGCTGACTGCAGGCTGACATAGGACGGCCGCACCAGATGGTTGGCTATCAGGAAAGGATGTGGTTTGGTCTGCTGATACGGCGGCGCCAGGGCATACAATCCTCGCCGGAGTTGGTAGACCTTGCCGGCCGTGACCCAGCGTCCCAGTTGCCGACGTACATGGATTGAATCCACATCACCTGCCAGGAGCAAACCGGTACGAAATACGGGTTCGTCGCCCACAATTTCCAGCATTGTTTCGAATTCCATACGCTTATTTTGCCACAAATGGCAAATTATTGCAATAGAATCGGCTGATCGGATGTCAGGCGCCCGCATTTTTCATCTCCTATTCTCCCCCATTTAGAGGGCAAACCTAAGCGTTTTCTGGCTAGAGAAGCAGCAATATTGGGCGTTTTTCGGTTTTATTGCACCACGGTTGCACCAGGAAGGCCTAAAAAGACCCAAATTTACAGCCCAATCCTATATAATAAACAGGAAAAGAGATATCGAAATATTCGCAAAATTTCTGACGATCCTTTAGTAATATTATGTATTAAACAACAGGAAAATCAAATATCATGAGTACGCTAAGAGAATATTTTGAAACGGATTTTAAGAATACTATACGATTATCAGTAACTTTTGAATATCGATCAGGGATTATTGAAGGAATTGTCCTTTATGATCTATTATCATATTCTGCATTTTTTTCTTGTTACATTCAAGGTCATGATAATGAATATGAGTACTTTCCAGGACTTCTAAGAAATATTGAGAACGGAACCACGAAATTGTCGTTGCAAGGGAATATTACTCTTCCAGCCGCAAAACTATTTCCAGGAGTAATTAAAGTTGAAAACAAATCAGATTTTGAAATTCACTATCAATTATTAGGAGAGTCTGTTTGGCGTTCTTCAAAAAATATAAAATCAACTAAACGGCTTTATCTATACTCTGAAACTGATCTGTTACCAAATGAAATCTCCAAGTTGCAAAAAGAAGCAAATAAACTGGACCATAATCTTGTTTTTCGAAACAAATCATATGTTGATGTTAGATCTTCTTATGAGAAACCATTGGCGTTTATCAGTCATGATTCAAAGGATAAAACAGAAATTGCTAAACCAATTGCGAATAACTTAATATCTAAACTTTGTCCTGTTTGGTACGATGAATACTCTCTTAAAGTGGGAAATAGTTTACGTGAGAGCATTGAAAACGGTTTGAAAAATTGTCATAAATGCATACTAATATTAAGTCCGAATTTTCTAGCTAACGATGGTTGGACAAAGAAAGAATTTAATTCAATATTTACAAGAGAGGTAATTGAAAAAACTAATATTATCCTACCTGTTTGGTTTAACGTTACTAAAGAACAGGTTTATGAGTATAGTCCAAGCTTAGTAGATACAGTAGGACTAGACTGGAACAAATTGGGGGAAGATGAAGTATGTCGAAAACTATATCACGCAATAGTTGATTCATGATTTTGCCTACACCACTCGTTACTTAGTTACTTCCAATGAAACTCATAACCCTCAGCGATACCCACGGCCTGCACAAATCATTAACAATCCCCGACGGCGACGTCCTGATCCACGCCGGCGATCTGACGCGTCACGGATCTCTGGATGATGTCCAGGAGTTCAACGATTTCCTGGGTACCCTGCCCCACCCCTACAAGATCGTCATTGCCGGCAACCATGACTTCTGCTTCGAGAAGGACCGGAGAGCCTGCGAGGTTCTCCTCACCAACTGCACCTATCTCCAAGACCAGGAAGTGACCATCGATGGCGTGAGATTCTACGGCAGTCCCTGGCAGCCTTGGTTTTACGATTGGGCGTTCAACCTGGAGCGGGGACCCGAGATCCGTACTAAGTGGGACTTGATTCCAGCAGGGATTGATGTGTTGATCACCCACGGTCCGCCTTATGGAATTGGAGATCTGACAGCGCGCGGTGACAAAGCCGGCTGCCAGGATTTACTTGAAGTGATTGAGAAAATCAAACCGAGAGTCCATCTCTTCGGGCATATTCATGAAGGGTATGGAGTCACTTCAAATGATGTGACCACCTTTATCAATGCCAGCAGCTGTGATCAGCTGTATCAACCTGTGAATCCGCCGGTGGTCTACGAGTATAATGAGTAGCAAGATAAAATGATATTGGTTATTGCTAATGATACTATAATGTGATACTATGAGCATAAGCAAAAAACACACCAAAATCCTGGAAACGATATTTTCGGATCCTATCCGGGCAAACATACACTGGGATGATATTGAAAGGTTGTTTATTGCTTTGGGAGCAGATTGTTCCGAGGGACGTGGATCGCGGTTGCGTGTCGCACTAAATGATGTCCGGGCTGTTTTCCACCGGCCCCACCCCCAAAAAGAGGCTTCCAAGCCCACTGTAAAATCGGTAAGAAGATTTTTAGAAGAAGCTGGAGTATGGCAATGATTGAATATAAAAGTTATCTCGCCAAAATTGATGTAGATGAAGATGCCAGATTATTTCATGGAGAGGTAGTTAATCTTCGTGATGTAATTACATTTGAGGCGGATTGCATGGATGATCTATTGCAAGCTTTTCATGACTCCGTTGATGATTATTTGGAATTTTGTGACGAGAGAGGAGAAGATCCTGAAAAACCTTTCTCAGGAAAATTTCTCCTTCGGTTGGATAAAGAGCTGCATCGAAAAATTTATCATAGAGCTCAACTAGAGGACAAGAGTATCAATTCCTGGGTGTCAGACGCATTGAGTTCTGTTGTCGCCCATACAAATGAAAGCGCAGTGCTTTAACTGCTAGTTTTCCAAATCTAAACAATTTATTTAGGTCAACCTCCCTAGTGAAAATGTTTTCATTCGTTAGAGATAACTTTTCGTTAACAATTCATTTCTAGTGAGAACTATTCTGGCAGGGAACTCAACAGTACATTTGATTTTCCCCCACAAAATCCCCCTAGCAGCTTCTCAAGACCTGGTAGATAATCGAATCGGGATTATTAAATAAAAGATTAAGGAAGTTTCTATGACAGAAGATCAAGTTTTTCTGTACACGGTAAGCAAGCTGATTGAGACCCTGGGTTCTTTCCCCCCAGATACTCCCGTTCTTACCAGCGGGTACGAAAACGGTTATGAGAATATCCAGCAGCCGGCACTCAAGGAACTGGTGCACAAACCGGACAATCCCTATTATGACGGTGAGTTTCAGTTGGCAGAAGATGGTGACAGCGACAGCGTGCTGGTTCAGGCAGTACTGCTGCCCAGGCTTGAAAGAGACTAACATTAACCCAACGGGTTTAAAGAAATACGATTAGATTCTAGCAAGCAAAGGAATAGAAATGAAGGCGAAAAAGACCAAAATATCATTTAGAATTGACCCGGAAACTAAGAACGGGGCAGAAAGAGTTTTTAAGAAACTGGGGTTAACTGCTTCCCAGGCCATAACCCTTTTCTATCAACAGGCAGCACTTCAACAAGGGCTACCCTTCCTTACATTAACTCCTAACGACCTCACCGCAGAAACCTTGGAAAATGCCAGGTCCCGGAGTGATCTGAAAGAGTTTGACACAATAGAAGACCTCTTAAATGACTTGGAGTCTGACTAAATGAAAAACGTTGTTGAATATTATCTATCCCCCTTCCAAACAAATAACCCTGAGATAATTACTAACCTTGACCATCTTCTTCACCGCTGATACGCACTTTGGCCACGAAAACGTGATCCGCTTCTGAAATCACCCCTACTCTTCGGCGGCCGAAATCGATAAGAAGCTGATTGAGAACTGAAATCAATCAGTTGATCCTAACGATATCATCTATCACCTGGGGAATTTCACGCTTCTTGGAAAGAAACAAGCCAAAGATTATTTCCTCCACCTCATTGGCAGGATTCACGTCGTCCCCGGCGGGCACGATCACCGCTGGATCGGAAAAGGTAGAGGGAAAAGTGGCGGCATACGAGTGATCTATTATTATAAGGTTAGCGAAGAAGAGATATGGTTGCCTACCGTTTATGCAAAAAACGAACAAGAAACTATCCCGGGGCACATATTGAGGAAAATCGCAGAGGAAATCAAAAATGACTGACAGGAATATTGGCATAGAAATATTGGATGGCATCAAAGAAATCAAAGCCTTCAAAGAAGGTAAAGCTCATCTAGTAACGCAAGTGCTAAGCGAACCTTCGCATCCAAAAGAAATCCGCGCCAGGTTGAATCTGTCACAATCAGCATTTGCCAGCTTGATGGGCGTAAGTGTGCGCACGATCCAGGATTGGGAGGAAGACAGGCGGGTGCCGAGCGGGCCGGCAAAATCACTATTGCGGATCGCAGAACAACATCCTGATGTATTCCTTGAAA
>CAZHHT010000200.1:0-4532 GCA_964532455.1 uncultured Anaerolineales bacterium | reverse complement strand
GTTTTAGAGTCCACTTATGAAGCGAAATGAGTCCGGTTTTCAGCTGCTCCTAACAGCAAATTCCGTGATTGAGGAAAGTCAGCCAATTTAAGAATTTCCAAAAGAGGATGATGTTATACTACTGAAATCATCATTTTTTTATCTCAAGGACAAATTATATGACTGCTGAGTTAACCCGCCGGACGAAATTGATGTATGGGGCAGGGGATATTGGCTTTAGCCTTACCTCCACAATCCTGGGCGTATACTTCCTGTTTTTTATGATTGAAGTCGTTGGGCTCCGTCCAGCAGTAGCCGCGATACCAATAGGCATCGGGAAAGTATGGGATTTTGTTAACGATCCGATTTTTGGTTACATTTCTGATCGAACCCGCACCCGCTGGGGACGCCGCCGTCCCTATCTTCTCTTTGGAGCACTCCCGCTAGCCCTTACTTTCACTATGCTCTGGTACCGGCCGGGTTTTGAAAGTACTGCAGCCCTGGTTGTATACTACTCTGTGGCATATATCATCTTTGAAGCTTCCGCTACTCTTTTGTATATGCCGTATTTTGCCCTCACCCCGGAATTGACCTCTGACTATGATGAACGCACCTCATTAACTAGCTACCGGATGTTTTTTTCAATCCTGGGCAGTCTGCTCGCCTTCACCTTACCATTGATTATTATTGGGTCATTCATACCTGAGAATGCCCCCAAGGTTTTGCTCATGGGAGCTATCTTTGGATTAATGTCTGCCTTACCGATGTTCGTGACATTTTTCGGAACTGAAGAGCGGGAAGACTACAGCGATCTCGAAAAACCGACTTTGTGGGAATCTATTAAATCGGTCTGGAAGAATGTGCCGTTCCGTTATGGTTTGGGGATTTTTCTCACAACCTGGATCTCCGTAGATATTCTACAAACCAGCCTGTTGTTTTTTGTTAAGTACGTTGTTCAACGAGAACCTCAGAATGATATTATTATGGCCACAATCTTCGTAATTGCCATGTTCGCTCTACCGCTCTGGAATTGGGTCTCAAAACATTGGAGCAAGCGGTATGCATATATGTATGGAATTGCATTTTGGGCAGTGGTGCAGTTAGTCCTCATTAATATGACCCCGGCAACGCCATTAAATCTAATCTTGATCTTATGCGCAATGGCGGGAATCGGCGTTTCAGCAGCTCATGTGCTTCCCTGGGCAATCCTGCCCGATGCTATTGAATGGTATGAGTACCAGACCGGCGAGCGTCACGAAGGTATGTTTTACAGTGTTACAACTCTCGCCCGGAAAGTTACTTCGGCAGTTTCAGTCACCTTCATCGGCCCTATCTTGGAACTCACAGGTTATCAACCTAATGTCGCACAACAAAGTGATCAAGCCTTGCAGGGTATTAAGCTGATCGTTGGACCTATCCCGGCTGTGCTGTTGGTGATCGGGATTTTTGTTGCCTATAAATACCCTTTGGACAGGAAAGAATTTATGAAGATCGTTGAAGAATTGAAGATACGCCGGGCCGCTTGAAAAAGGGAATTTCCCCAAACGGTATTTTCCAGGTGAATCAAATATGGATAAAATTGAAATTAAGCAAGTGCTATCTCCAGGAGAGAGGCGAAAGTTCTTAACTTTTCCCTGGAAGATTTACCGGAACGATCCATTGTGGGTTCCACCGCTGTTGCCAGAAAAAAAAAAGGTGATTGACCCTGATCGGGGTGTATTTTTTGATCGCGGTGAAGCGGAGTTCTTCCTTGCTTATAAAGAGGGGAAACTGGCTGGAACAATTTGCGCCGCGGAAGACCCACCAACCAATCAGAAGAGGGGGAAAAAGGAATGTATGTTTGGATTCCTTGAGTACATCGAGGATTATGAAGTATTCCAGGCATTAATTGAAAAGGCAATGAAGTGGGGGGAAAAGCGGGGATTAGACGCCTTATATGGTCCCTGGAATCTTGATTACGAAGATAGTTACGGTGTTTTAATTGAGGGGCGGGATGCCCCTCCGGCGTTGATGTGCGGTCATACCCCGCCCTATTATCAAGAATTCATGGATAGATATGGTTTCCAACCTGCCCGGGCTCAAAACGTAGCCTTAAGAATCAGCCTGGAGGACTCCCCCGAATTTCGCCGACTGGTGCGTTTGGCAAAGCGGGTAAAAGCCCAGGGGAAAGTTGTGATCCGGGAAGCTGATTTTGAAAACTGGCAGCAAGAAATAGATAATGTTCACAGGCTTCTAAACAAAGCACTGGCACACCTAAGCGATCATATCGGATGGCGGCGGGATGCCCTGGAGGCAACCCTGGAACCATTCCGCGCCATTGCCGATCCAGCCTTCATATTATTTGCAGAGGTAGAAGGAGAAACGGTGGGATTTTTACCCGGGCTGCCCAACTTAAATGAAATCTTCATTGATGTGAATGGATTAAGGTACCCCTGGGATATTCTAAAGCTTCTTTGGTTGATTAAAAGACGGGAACCCAACAGTATGACTATTAAGAGCATTCTTGTACTGCCGGAGTATTGGCGGACCGGTGTAGCTGTTTTGTTATTTGAAGGGCTTTTTATTCGGGCAATTGACCATGGTTACTGGTGGGCAGATATGTCGATAACCAGTGCAGATAACCCGACCTCGGTTTTAACGGCAGAAAAAATGGGAGCGGAAATATACAAACGCTGGCAGGTATATACTTTGCCCTTTGCCTGATTAATCTACTGATTTGCCATGTATACAGAGTAACTCGCAAGCCCTGTTTTGTGGTTATTATTTAATATCTTGCCATATCGGGGGGAAGGCACTATAATGCTCATTGTCCGGGGCGTGGCGCAGTCCGGCTAGCGCGTTGCAATGGGGTTGCAAAGGCCGTCGGTTCGAATCCGACCGCCCCGACTAGAGAAAGAAAAACCGCTGATTATCAGCGGTTTTTCTTGTTTTTTTCTATGATACCTGCAGGAAATCCTCTTTAATAAAAACCCATAAATTCTTTCGCCTGCTGATGGATGGAATAATCCATATGATTTAATTTCTGAAAATGTTTCAGGAAATCTGATGTGATGCCCAGGTTCTTGTACTTTGGGAGATCCAATTGGATTAAGGAAGGTTTATGGTTTACATATCCTTTCCAATTAATATTTTTAAGTTGGGCGATGAATCCTGCTTGGCACTCAGCAACGCCGACCAGGTCATAATCTCCCAGTCGTTTACTTCCCAGACATTTGGATTGGAAGTTGCAAAACCTTTCCTCGACTGCAAAATCAACAAATAACAAATCCTTGTCAAAGGGAATATTTACCCGCCAACCCGCAATACCCTTGGTATTGTTCCATTCTTTATACAAAGAGATCATTCGCTCTAAAGGATCTTTCAGGATAATACTGAAAAATGGATTTTCGATAATACCTTTAAAAAGGCTTGGAGTGAAATATCCGTATACCGCAGTAGTATCCGCGGGCAGTTCCTTGCGCTTAAACCACAAGTTCTTATCCGTAGGATCGTTATTTTCATCAGAGGAACTGTAATTAAAGAACGGGGCGTTTACCAGCAGGTCTTTCCCCATTTTTAGCAGCGACTGGGTAGGTTTGTGTGGTATATCACTCAAGCGGATAAATCTTTTCTGGGGTAGTTTGTAGACAAGAACACGATCAGGGCCGTAGATATTCCCCAGTTCTGCTAAGAAGGAAGAGTTAGTCGTCCCCTCGATATGGACATTGACATGAACTCGTTGATGGGTGATATCTGGCAAAATGACTCCTCTTTCTTAGATAAAAAAAGTTTATATAGTGTAGCATATCTTGCCTTAAATTCTAGGGGTTTGAATTAATTGGTATCAGATCCTGTCTGATAGCTGATTTCAGCAGAATTTTTGGTGTATTTGGGTTTAACAATTGGACACGGAGAATTGTTTTCTCTGGGACTGCTTTATCCCTGAAATTGTATATAAATTTTTCTTTTCTGATAGAACCAGGATAAAAGAGGATGGAAATAATCTATTGATAGGGATCAAGTGTAAATTTCAGGATTCGCACAATAAGGCAAGTGAATCCCCTTGATGCCAGCATCTAAATTCTGGAGGGCGATTGTTGCCATTGTTCTGCGGGTGTTTTCAGTAGCAGACCCGATATGAGGGGTGATCAAACAATTCTCCAATGAAAACAATGGATGGCTGGGAGGTAGGGGTTCTGGATCTGTGACATCCAGGCCGGCTGCCCTGATGCGTCCTTCCTTTAACGCCCGGGTAAGAGCTGGGGTATCGACAATTGCGCCCCGGGCAGCGTTGATCAGGATTGCAGTTGATTTCATTTTCTGGAAAGCTTGTTCATTGATCAGGTTGGTTGTTTCTTCAGTCAGGGGTACATGAAGGCAAATAAAATCACTAGTTCTTAATAACTCGTCCAGGTTGACCTGAGTCGCACCGAGTTTTTTTTCTTTCTCTGGCTGTGGGCTGCGATTGGTAAAAATAATCTGGGCGTCAAAGGCTGCCAGTCGTTCTCCAACAGCAGTGCCGATTTTTCCCAGGCCTACAATCCCGACGATTGAATTTTTTAGATCCACACCCA
>CAZHHT010000199.1:0-4580 GCA_964532455.1 uncultured Anaerolineales bacterium | reverse complement strand
CAGCTCGTCGGGCTCATAACCCGGAGGTCCCAGGTTCGAATCCTGGCCCCGCTACTAGATAAAAAGGAACCGCCAACAATTGAATTGGGCGGCTTCTTGTTTTAATAGGTGATTTTGCCAAGGAGAGGAGGGGATTTCCTTGTGGGATTTTCACGTCATGAAGGAGGCCTTCTATAATTACGCAATATTAAAGAGGAGACCATCGATAATGCAATACCGTAATATGGGATCTTTAGATTGGAAGGTTTCGGCGCTGGGTTTTGGCTGCATGCGTCTGCCGTCACGCAGATTCAGTTTGATGGGAGCGGATTTAGCAGAATCAAAACGCATTATCCGCTATGGCATTGACCGGGGGATAAACTATATCGATACAGCCTGGCCCTATCACCTGGGAGAAAGTGAAAGAGTAGTTGGTCAGACATTACAAGATGGCTATCGGGAGAAAGTTCACCTGGTGACCAAACTGCCTGTGCCTGTGGTGAGGAAAACTGAAGATTTTGAACGCTTCTTAAACTCCCAACTGGAAAAACTACAGACAGATTACCTGGATATCTATCTTCTTCATTCCTTAAATGCTGGGGTGTTTGAGAAAGTGAGGCGGTTGGGGCTGATCAAGAAGATGGAGGAAGCTAAGCGGCAGGGGCGCATCCGCCATATTGGATTTTCCTTTCACGACACTTATCCCGTTTTTAAAGAGATCATTGATTACTACAATTGGGACATGGCCCAGATCCAGTACAACTATATGGATAATGTTGTCCAGGCAACCACTGAGGGGTTGAAGTATGCCCATAGTAAAGGCATCGCAGTGGTAGTGATGGAACCTGTTAAGGGAGGTACCCTGGCCAACCCCCCGGTTGAAGCAGTTGAAGTAATGAACTCGTCTGCTCAGGCGCGCACACCAGTTGATTGGGCTTTGCAGTTTCTTTGGAACCGCCCAGAAGTTGCTGCTGTGTTGAGCGGTATGGGAAACATGCAGATGGTTGAGGAAAATTGCGACAGCGCGGAACGTTCTGGTATAAACTCCCTGAATCCTGAAGAAGAAGACCTGATCAATAGGTTGGCAGAAATATATCGCGAAAAAATCCTTGTGCCATGCACTGGTTGTGAATACTGTCTGCCCTGTCCTGAAGGAGTCAATATTCCTCTCAATTTTGCCATTCTGAACAATGTATCCCTGGAACAGAGCCGTATCAGACGCTTCCAAGTACGAAGGGGATATAAAAAGTTAGCTGGTACAAAGGAAAAACTGGATGAAGAGAATCCCAACGGCAATGGATCCCTGTGTGTCATCTGTGGGAAATGCCTGGATAAATGCCCCCAAGAGATTAATATACCGCTGGAATTGGAAAAGGCCCACGCTATTCTGGGAAAACGGGAGCCAATCTCGAAGTATTATTCTTGAATTTATCAAGTAATACAAAATTTTACAAGAATAACCAGGAAATAGATATTCAATATTGCCCGTTGATGCCCCTGCGGGGTGCTATACATAAATTCACGGGCTAGTTAATTTAAGTTCCTCTTGAGAGGGGTTTCAGTTTGAATTTTGATGTGTCATGTCCCTTCGTAGAGACGACCCAGCGAGTCGCCCCTACATCTGTAATTTTCCCCTGGTTTTCCCCTTGCAAATTCCCTAAGAAAACCATATAATTTAGTTCGCTTAACTATTTAGAGAGGTGAAGTATGACGAATACGGATCCATTTATAACCACATTTCAGCGATGGATAGATATTTTTATGCAACGCTCCATGCGCAGATTTATCCAATATGCCCGGAAAAATGGGTTATCCATGTCGATGATTGGCACCCTGTTCCATCTCAGCAGGAAGGGCAGCGCTGGGGTTACTGACCTGGGGGATCACCTGGGTGTGACCTGCGCTGCATCCAGTCAGATGCTGGAGCGCCTGGTGCAGCAGGAGTTAATCTTGCGAACAGAAGATCCAACCGACCGGCGTGTAAAGCAAATTGTTTTGACCGAGAAAGGATACCAGGTGCTGGATGAAGGTGTCCGGGCCCGTCAGGGCTGGCTGGATGATTTGGTTGAGATTCTGACCCAGGAAGAGAAAGAATTGATTAAGGGGGCGCTCGATCTTATGATAAACAAAGCCAATCAACTTGAAGGTCCGTTTTAATAACAAAACGAATTTTAGTTTACGAGGAGCATCATCAATATGCGACGACTGAGTAAATACTTAAAGCCATATACACTCATGATCCTTTTATCTATCGCTTTGTTGTTTGTGCAAGCCAATGCTGACCTGGCCATGCCAGATTATCTTTCCAGGATCGTCAATAACGGCATTCAGCAAAATGGAGTGGAAAACGCTGTACCCATCGCTATTCGGCAGAGCGAGATGGATAAGCTGCAAATTTTCATGAACCCCGAGGAAAGGGAACTTGTCCTCGATTCGTACAATCTGTTGGAGCCAGGCTCGACTGAGGCGGAAGGGTATCTTGAAGATTATCCAGTTCTAAATGATGAGGTAATTTATGTGCTCAAGGATCTGGATCAATCCCGGACAGATCAACTGAACTCCATCCTTGGCAAAGCGCTGGTTGCCGTGAACGGTATCAGGAAAATGATGGAAGATCCATCCCAAGCCCCGCCGATAGATACGGGTTTTGATTTTGATCTTTCCCGGATCCCGGAAGGAATGGATGTTTTTCAAGTACTGGGTATGATGCCTGATGCGCAGCGTTCTCAGATAAGCACAGGCATTAACGAGGTGTTTGCCTCCCTGGGAGAAAGCATGATAACCCAGATGGCAGTTGGGGCTGTCAAAATGGAATATGAAGCTCTGGGCATGGATGCCGGAAAAATCCAAAGAGATTATATTTTAAACACCGGCAGCATCATGCTTTTGATTTCCCTGCTTGGCGGTGCCTGTTCAATAACGGTGGGATACCTGGCTTCTAAAACTGCTGCCGGAGCAGCGCGGGACATCCGTAAGGATGTCTTTAAAAAGGTGGAGAGCTTTTCTAGCACAGAATTTAATAAGTTTTCAACTGCATCGCTAATTACCCGCTCAACTAACGATGTCACCCAGGTTCAGACCGTGATCAATATGATCATACGGTTAGTCTTCTTTGCTCCTATTATTGGTATAGGTGGTGTCATCCGGGCGATAGATAAAAGCCCAAATATGTGGTGGATTATCGCGGTAGCTGTGATTGTACTACTTGGTCTAATCGTAACCGTTTTCTCGATTTCACTGCCAAAATTTAAAGTTATCCAAAGCCTGATTGACCGCTTGAATCTAGTGACCCGTGAGAACCTCTCAGGCATGATGGTCATTCGGGCTTTTAATAAGCAGGATGATGAAAAGGTTCGTTTTGATAAAGCCAACCGGGATTTGACTGATACGAGCCTGTTTGTTGCTCGGGTGATGGTAACGATGATGCCGGTTATGATGCTGTTGATGAACGGCCTGTCATTATCTATCATTTGGGTCGGTTCCCACCAGGTCGCAGAAGCAACTATGCAGGTGGGCGATATGATGGCTTTTATGCAGTATGCCATGCAGATCGTTTTTGCCTTCCTGATGATGTCAATGATGTTTATCTTTTTACCCCGGGCCGCGGTATCCGGCGAACGTATCGCCGATGTTCTGGATACGGAAGTTGTCATCAAAGATCCGGACCATCCAAAAACATTCAACGATCCATTTATAGGCCAAATTGAGTTTCGCGGCGTTTCTTTCCGCTATCCGGGCGCGCTGGATGATGTTATCCAGGATATTAACTTCACCGCCCTCCCAGGGGAG
Organism: uncultured Anaerolineales bacterium; assembly: GCA_964532455.1. GTDB lineage: Bacteria > Chloroflexota > Anaerolineae > Anaerolineales > UBA11858 > B10-G9. Next base: position 812 of record CAZHHT010000199.1, on the reverse strand, counting down.
ACTACAGCGTTTATTGGCTCAACCGGCTGCGGCAAATCGACTGTGATTAACTTGATTCCACGGTTTTATGATGTCACCCAGGGAGGTATTCTCCTGGATGGGATCGATATCCGGGAGGTCAGGCAAGGTGAATTGCGGGATAAAATCGGTTATGTTCCCCAGGATGGCACCTTGTTCTCAGGTACCATTGAAAGCAACCTGGCCTATGCTGATAAAAACGCCAGCAGGGAAACTTTGAAAGAATCTGCTGACATTGCCCAGGCGAGTGGATTTATATTTGCTAAGGAAGAAGGGTTTGAGGCGGAGATTGCCCAGGGCGGCTCAAATGTATCCGGCGGGCAAAAACAGCGCCTATCAATTGCGCGAGCGCTGGTTAAAAACCCCCCAATCTATATCTTTGACGATAGTTTTTCAGCCCTGGATTTCAAAACTGACTCTACATTACGTAGAGAACTTAAGCAGAAAACAGGGGAAAGCACGATGCTGATCGTTACCCAACGGGTAGCAACTGTAAAAAATGCCGATCAAATCATCGTATTGGATAAAGGCCGGATAGTTGGTAAAGGGAAACATCATGAATTAATGGAAACCTGCGAAACCTATCAGGAAATTGCATCTTCGCAGTTGAGCAAGGAGGAACTGGCATGAGTGACCAGAATAGACCGACAGCAACGACCAATAAACCTGCCGGGCCTATGCGTGGAGGTCCGATGGGACGCGGCGGCCACATGTCTATGATGAAAGGGGATAAAGCTCGCGACTTTAAGGGCACCATGGGCAGGCTGTTTGAGTATCTCGGTTCCTACAAGATT
>CAZHHT010000198.1:0-4625 GCA_964532455.1 uncultured Anaerolineales bacterium | reverse complement strand
ATAATTAACGTTGAACTAAGCGCTTCGCGCAGGGGGACATCCAGGCGAAGTTTCGCTCCCTAACCAACCAGAAATTGAATACTGAGGCTATATTTCCTATTAACCAACTCATCACCTAATAGGAGGTAGAGCCATGACTGCTTTACGAGAACGAATGATCGAGGACCTGCAGCTGCACGGCTTCGCAGAGAAAACCCAGGAAGCTTATCTGCGCGCTGTCCGGCAGCTGGCAGCATATTGCAACAAACCTCCAGACCAAATCACAGAGGATGAACTGCGGGGATATTTCCTCTACCTGAAGAATGAGAAGGGTGTTTCCCAGAGCACCAGCCGGGTGGTTCTCAGCGGTATCAAGTTCTTCTACCTGAACACCTTGCGGAAAGAATGGCCTGTTCTGGATCTAATCCGGATCCCGCCGGAAAGGAAGCTGCCGGTGGTGCTCAGCGTGGATGAGGTACGACGGATACTTACCCAAGTCCGCCGTCCGAAATACAAGGTCTGCCTGACCACCATCTACTCTTGTGGATTGCGATTGAGAGAAGGGGTCACCTTGGAGACCAAGGACATTGACGGAGAGCGCAGGCAACTGCAGATCAGGAAAGCCAAAGGGGGCAAGGACCGCTATGTTCCTCTGCCCGAGCGAACCCTGGAAATGCTGCGCGACTTTTGGAGTGCTCACCGTCATCCCCGCTATGTCTTTCCAGCCAAAACTCCCCTGGGAGTACTTCCTTCCACCGCTCAAAAAACGATCTGTCCCAGCGGGGTGAGACGCGCTTTTCAAGCGGCGCTGGAGGAAAGCGGCGTTCAAAAACACGCTACCGTCCATACCCTGCGCCATTCCTATGCCACGCACCTGCTGGAAGCCGGGGTCAATCTGCGGGTTATCCAATCCTATCTGGGACACAGCTCTATCCAGAGCACATTGGTGTACACTCATCTGACCCAGAAGGCCCAATCCCCGGCCGTGGAAGCTATCAATGCTATCCTGAATGACCTTACGTGATAGAACTGGCTGATATCTTCCAGCAGCAGGGAGATCAATAACGCAGTACTTATGGAAACCGGATGCTGCCCAGCCACCTGCAGGCAATGCGGGACGTGGAATGCTGCCGCACAGCATCTCTGGGCGGGCATGTCTATTCCTGCCCTGAATGCGACCAGGTCCAATATCAATACCACTCCTGCCGCAACCGGCACTGCCCGAAATGCCAGCAACGCAAAGGCCAGGAATGGCTGGAAAAACAAACCGATCTCCTTCTTCCTGTACCCTACTTCTTGCTGACCTTCACCCTGCCTGATGATCTGAGAAAGCTGGCCCGCAGCCAGCAGCACCTGTTCTACAAAACTCTCTTCCGCACCTCCGCGGCAGCTGCCAAACGGCTGGCGCTGGATCCCAAATATGTCGGGGGGCAGATCGGCCTGGTGGGGGTACTGCACACCTGGGGGCGAGACCTGACCTATCATCCTCATGTGCACTATCTGGTTCCCGCGGGAGGTATTGGTGGTGATGGGGAATGGCTGCCCGTCAAGAACAATTTTCTGTTTCCAGTGAAGGCGCTGTCGAAGATTTTCAGAGCCAAATTCAGAGACGCGCTGCAGGAGGAAGACTGTTTTGAGGAGATCCCTGATCTGGTATGGAAGCAAGACTGGGTGGTTCACTGCCAGCAAGTTGGGCGCGGTCTTGGGGCCCTGAAATACCTGGCACCCTACATCTTTCGGGTAGCGATCAGCAACCGCCGCATTGTGCATTTTGATGGTGAAAAAGTCACCTACCTCTACAAACCGCACGGCACGAGATCATTCAAGCGCCGCACACTGACCGCGGAAGAATTTATCCGCCGCTTCCTCCAGCACGTGCTGCCCAGAGGGTTTGTCAAAGTCCGCTATTACGGCTTTCTCAGCTCCGCGATCCGCCCAAAACTGAAGGATTTGTGGGCTTCCCTGGAAGAGATCTATCCCTGCCAAATGGATCAGGAAGAGAAATGCGGCAAGGGTGCATCTGAGAAACACACTGCCTGCTGTCCTTACTGCGGCTGCAAGATGCTGCTTCAGGGCACCATACCCAGAAACGGACGCAGTCCACCATGAAACTATTTTCTGCCTTGAACAGCTTCTACTTATCTGGCTTTGGAAAATCTCTGGCCAGCTTATTTATTCCTGCGATCTGGGGGACTAGAACCTCTTCCGGGAGTGAAACCTTGCCCTCTTCAGGAGACAATCTTTTCACTCTGCTGATATTCTCTTGCAAAAACACCCCATCATTGGGTACACTACAGTTATTGACCAGCTGAGATAGCTCCTATCAAATTCCAAATAGACTTCTTTCTCGGCTTTGTTCAACCTTGATTATGTGGCGGCTTTGCGCCACATCAATCCTTAACCGTTATGCTTTAAGATAACAAACTTTAATAACTTTATGGATCAATCCAATTATTTAGACTAATTATAAGGGAGCAAATTATGATGGACCCAATCAGTCCCGACAATAAGGATCTTTATATTCAATCCCTTGAAAACAGGATTATAAAACTTGAGGATAAAATTAACAGCATCGATAATTCCCAATCTCCCCTACCAGATTCAACCTTGTTTGATAATAATTTCCTTAAACGCGCCTTCGCAATATGGGGTCATTATTTTGTTGCCCAATTAATAATCGCAATCCCTATTTACTGCATAGTTTTTGGATTTGCTATGCTCGTAGATTATTAGATGAGATATATTGATTTTATTTTGTCAGCATAACCCCCGCTCAACCTGACAGCCGATTAAGGTGGGCGGCTTGGGTTATAGGATCGTCAAAGGAAGACCCGGCTGCAGGTTAGCTATTACGTTATGTAATCAGTGTAACAGAAGTTTCGCGAATAGCGAGCAGCACAAGGCGGTACCTTAAATTCATTACTCATAAAGGAGGCATGAAATGACGAATGTACGAGAAGTAGTAGAACAGGTTACAGAGGGATTAACAACCGACCGCCAAAAAGCAATTGCATTGCACAACTACGTCAGAGACAATGTAAAATTTGGTTTTGACAGATCCTTCGATACAGCTGATCCAGACCATACCCTGAATTGCTTGATTGGCCATTGCAACCCCCAGGCACGATTGATGGTCTCCCTCTTTCGAGAGGTGGGATTGGAAAGCTATCAGCACTTCGTTGCCTTAAAGAAAGACATTATAGCGGGAATCTTTTCCCCTGGCACAAAGTGGATCCTATACCTCGTCAAGGAATTGAGTCACAGCTACGTTGAAGTAAACCTGGAGGGGAGTTGGTACAAGATTGATAGCTACGTGGTTGACCCTCCGCTTCTGAAAGCCGCTCACCATAAGCTGGAGCAGGAGAACAAGTCTGTTGGCTATGGTACACGTGTCGGTTCAACCAATTTCTGGGATGGAAAGAGCGATGCCTTCTCGCAATTCGACCCCTCTATTATGGTAGAGGATCACGGCCGGATCGAGGATCTGAATGCTTACTTCCGTTCCTCTAAATATCGCCACGTTTTCATGGGGGTGCGTTTTAACACGGTATACAAGCTTATTGGAGGTATAGTTCTACCTCCTATCAACTCCCATATGGACCACATGCGTGCGGGTTATGGTGCCTAGCCTTGAAGCATCGAATAGAACTTGGACATTAAATGATAGCGATTGGTTGACTGAAAACCTTCAGTTATGATTAGGATTACATAACACCCGCTCCACCCGACAGCCGGAATGAATTGAAGATTGAAAATTGAAAATTAAAAATTGGATCCTGGAAACTGATCACTGATTTCTGACCCGGCTGCGGGTGAGCTCATCCGTTAGGGAGCAAAAGTAAAAACCTTTCAAGGAGGTTATTATGTTAAAGGTAGTGGCAATTAATGGTAGTCCTCGAAAAGATAAGGGGTATACTGCTACGGTCCTGGCTCCCTTCATCCAAGGTATAACTGATGCAGGAGCGGAGGTAGAATTATTCTATGCCAGTAAATTAAAAATTAAACCTTGCAGTTGCGGTAGTATGTTCTGTTGGTACGATAGCCCTGGAGAATGTTGTATCAATGATGATATGCAAATGCTATATCCGAAACTAAGAGCGGCTGAGATACTGATCTTAGCCACTCCTGTATATATTCCTTTACCTGGCGATATGCAAATTGTGATTAACAGATTGGTTCCTCTCATTGAACCATATCTAGAATTTCGTAATAGCCGAACAAGAGCCCGGTTTCACAAAAATGTTCGAATCCAAAAAATCCTCCTTGTGTCAACAGGAAGTTGGTGGGAAAAGGAAAACTTTGGAACGGTAGTACATATCGTTGAAGAGCTAGCCGAAGGTGCGAGTGTAGAATTTGGGGGAGCAATCCTCAGACCCCATGCATTCGCAATGAAGCAGGATGGTCAATTCACCAAAGATGGTGAAGAGATATTGGAAGCACTGAGAAGGATTGGCAGTGAACTTATCCATGAAGGTGAAATGAACCACGAGTCTCTTGAAATGATCAGTCGACCTTTGATTTCAGAGGAAGAACTTAGGAACCGATACAACCAATCATTATGAAAACCATAAGTCTTCGGTTTCATGTGCACCCTACCGATGAATAGCAGTGTCAAGGGCAAAAGGCAAACTCGTCTAGAAAGTCAA
>CAZHHT010000197.1:0-4654 GCA_964532455.1 uncultured Anaerolineales bacterium | reverse complement strand
GTTAGGGAGCGAAACTTCGCCTGGAATTCCCCCTGCGCGAAGCGCTTAGTTCAACATCTTTTGGGCATGGATCTGGTGTGCTTGTAAGCTTTTGACCGGTTAACCCATTACAGGATGTGATAAGAAACATACCTGCTAATAAACTCATTACAAACGATGTTCTTGTTTTCACCTGTCCTCCTCGGATAAAAAGATGTCAGGGGTCCGATCTTGTTACTTTCATATTTGTACATGATCGGACCCATAGTTTTTCAGAATGGATAAGCAAGTATCACGGCTATCTAGGATTCCAAGGATCACACCCATTGGGCAACCACCATGAGAAATACCAACCCGGCGGCTTACATTCTAACCATCCTCCAGGGTGCCAATATGCAAAGTCCATTTTCCATGTTTGCCTGATGTGGTATTATTCACAAAGAATTTCCCATAACTTGTTCAAGCAGATTTCCTTTTTCGAAAGAGGTGAACAATGATCCATTTGCTGGTAAGTGTTAAGCAAGTACCAGATACGACCAATATCCGCATTGACCCTGAAACAGGCAGCATGATCCGCAAGGGTGTGCCTGCCATTCTCAATCCTTATGACGCCCATGCTGTGGCTTCTGCCGCAGAGTGGAAAAGAAAGCTGGGCGGCAAAATTACCGTGATCACGATGGGACCGCCGGCAGCTGAGGAAGCCCTCCAGGAATGCATCGAAATGGGCGCAGACCGGGGTATTCTGATCTCTGACCGCGCATTTGCAGGCAGTGATACGCTGGCAACTTCCTACGTATTGGCGGAAGCTATCCGTAAAATTCACGAGGAAGACCCAATTGATATGATCTTTTTTGGCAAACAGGCCATTGATGGTGACACCGCCCAGGTTGGACCCGGCGCGGCTATCCGTCTAGGTATGCCGTTGATCACCTACGCCGTAGACATTCAGGAGATTAATAAAGAGGAAGGTTTTGCCCTGATCGAACGCAAAACCGAAAGCGGTCGTGAAATTATTAAGACCACCTTACCGGCTGTTTTAACCACTGAAAAATCTATCGCAGAAATCCCTTATGCGGCCTTGCCGGACCTGATCTACTCCTTAAAATACAAGCCAGAAAACTGGTCGGCGGAAGAACCGCTAATGTATGACATCAACCAGATCGGCTTAAATGGCTCTCCCACAATGGTAGCCAAATCCGGGTCGCCAGAAGCACATGAACCTGCGGAAACCATCAGTGTTGAAGAAGAGGGAATCGCGGGTGTTGTTGAGAATACACTCAACAAAATGCTCTCGAACATCAGCGTGGCTTCTTTATGGGAGGAACTGAAATGACCAGACGTTTTTGGGTTTTTATTGAACAGAATAAAGGACAGATGCATCCAGTCGCCAGTGAGCTTTTAGGTGTGGCAAATTGCCTGGTTTCAGAGATCGCGGATGAACTGGAAAAGACCGGTGAAGAAGCGGTTGTTGAGGGTATCCTGGTTGGCCATCAGGTCGAGGATCTTGCCCAAGAGGCCATTCAATTTGGCGCTGAACGTGTATATACCGTTGACGATCCTGCTTTTGAACATTATCTCAACCGTCCCTATACCGATGCACTCATATACTTGATTGAAAAATATAAACCAGAAGTATTCTTAATTGGCGCCACAACCCTGGGCCGTGATTTGGCGGGAGCTGTTGCAACTTCAGTTAAAACCGGGTTGACCGCGGATTGCACCAAACTGGAAATGGGTCCTTTCCGCAAGATTGAGAAAAAACTACTCCTGGCTACTCGGCCGGCTTTTGGCGGTAACGTGATTGCCACGATCGTTTGCAAGGACCACCTGCCGCAAATGGCAACTGTCCGCCCGCGGGTCTTTGAATCTCCCCCTCGTGATCTAAAAGCGAAGGGCAAAGTCATCCAGGAAGATTTTAAGGTAACGCCAGAAATGCTAGCCGCTAACCTGGTCGAATTCATCACTGATGAAAACGCCGGTGTAAACCTGGAATATGCAACTGTTATTGTCTCCGGCGGGAAAGGATTGGGAAATCCCGACGGATTTAAATTAATCAAAGAACTAGCCGATGAACTAGGCGGTGTTGTCGGATCAAGCCGGGCCGCTGTGGATGGAGGCTGGATTGACTATGCCCATCAAGTCGGGCAAACCGGAAAACATGTCCGTCCAAAACTTTATATTGCCGCAGGAATCTCCGGCGCTATCCAACACAAAGTCGGCATGCAGGATTCAGATTACATCCTGGCGATCAATTCCGATCCCAAGGCGCCGATCTTTGAAGTCGCCACCCTGGGTGTGGTGGGAGACCTCTATGAGGTGATTCCCGAAATGATCCAGCAACTCCGTGCCCGCAAAGGAGCCCAGGTATGAAAACAGAAAAATTAGAATTTGATGTGATCGTCGTTGGCGCAGGTATGGCCGGTTCTACCGCTGCAGCTATCGCAGCCCGGGAAGGGTTGAAAGTTGCTGTCATTGAACGCGGCCAGAAACCTGGAGCCAAGAACTATTTTGGTGGAGCTTTATATACCCACGCGCTGGTAGATATTTATCCAGATTTCTTCGACCGCCAACCCCCGCTCGAACGCCCGGTCACCGAGACTGGTTTTTGGTTCCTGTCTAATGACGGTGTAGTCAAGGCAACTGTCCAGGGCGGCCTGGTCGACAACGATCCTGTGGACGCCTTCGTGGCTCTGCGGTCTGAGTTTGATCTCTGGTGGTCCGAACAGGCAGCTGCGGAAGGCGCATTTATCATCCCAAAAACTCTGGTAACCGACTTTCTATTCGAGGACGGCAGGGTGAACGGGGTGAAAACAGACCGGCCTCAGGGTGATTTATATGCCCCTGTAGTCATTATCTGCGAGGGAGTCAACAACCTGCTGACCCAAAAACTGGGGTTAATCGACCACGATGTGAAGATTAACGCGACCGCTTTGGCAGTCAAGCAGCTGATTTCGTTGCCAGCCAAGGACATCAACGCCCGACTGGGCCTGCCTGATTCTAATCACGGCATGGCCATCTCTGTAATGGGTGATGTCTCAATGGGCCTCTCCGGGCTTGGTTTCCTTTACACAGCAAATAGCGCTCTATCTCTGGGTGTGGGTGTGACCCTGGATGCTCTCCAGGAATCCGGTCTCAAACCTTACGAGCTGCTTCAACGCTACCTAGAACATCCGGTTATCGCCCCGCTGATCAAGGATGGGCAGATGATGGAATACGGTGCCCATCTGATCCCTGAAGGCGGCTGGACTACAATGCCCCGTCTATATACAGATGGTGTTTTGGTGGCTGGCGATGCCGCTTCAATGGTCAACGCGCTGCACTGGGAAGGCACCAATATGGCTATTACCGCCGGCAAACAGGCCGGGCTTGCAGCAGTGGAAGCTCACAAGAAGGGAGACTTCTCTGCCAAGACTCTATCCGTTTACCAAGACCGCTTGAGTGAACTCTTTGTTCTCAAGGATCTAAAACAATACCGCAAGATGTCAGCCTTCTTGAAGAATCATCCCAATTTCATGGATATCTACCCGACATTTTTAAACGATGCCCTGGGCATGTTCTTTACCGGGTTCGGGAAACCAAAAGGCGATTTATATAAAAAGATCTTCCGTTCACTGACCAGCCGCCGCCCGTTATTAAAAGCAGTTGGTGATCTGGTTGCATTAGGCCGAGCTGTTATCGGTATCTAAAAAAGGAAACCTTTTATGGACAAGAATAAACAAGTACAAAAGCGTGAGGTCCCTAAAGTATTTGTAGATGATATGTTGATGTCGCTGAAATATTTCACCGACGAACAGGAGCCGCATCTGGCGATTATTGACCCTGAGGTCTGTATTGCCTGCAAAGACCAGCCCTGCATTGACTTTTGTCCCGTAGGCGCCTACAGGGCCCAGGATGGGCGAACCGTGCAGATTGCTGTGCAAAGCTGTGTGGAATGTGGAACCTGTCGGGTGTTATGCCCTTACTTGAATATCTCCTGGAAAAACCCCAGGGGTGGATTTGGGGTGGCATACAAATTCGGTTAGTCCACCAAAAGAAATATTCAATGAAAAAAAGGGGCTGTCTGAAAAGTCCAAATTTCTCAAAAGACCCCCCACTATGAGATGAATATTTGATCAATTATGAGGATTTTTCCCCACCCTGAGGGTAAAATTAAGCGAAATAAGCTTGTTCCCCACCACTCGCCTTACTTTTGGGACAGCCCCTTTTCAGTTTAATATCTGAAAAACGAAGATGTACAGCTGGCTTTGTTCATAATCTCTTCGTAGTCGCCGGTTGTAAAACAATGCTAAATTTAAGAAAGTACCGCCAAAATATTCACCCGCTTTGGCGAAAATGTTGGTAAAATTATTTCGACGTGGAATTTCGGTCTAACATAATAGCGGCACGATTATGGACCTTACCACACTGTTTGACCCAGGTTTCGTCTCCGTTCTCGGCTTACAGTGGATTTGTGGACACTGATAACGTTGGCGATCTCAGTTTGATTATGTCCCATTTTCAACAATGCAGAAATCTGGTATCTTTGTTCTTGGGTAAGCTGGTTGTAGCTCATAAGCACTCCTTTGACTTCGCGGTCTCAAGAGGTTTATATTACACCAGCTTACCTCTTTCAACCATCAAAGTTGGCTCTACTGAAAAAAGGGGGGTAAAAAGCAGCAAATCTTAAGAAATTAAC
>CAZHHT010000196.1:0-4686 GCA_964532455.1 uncultured Anaerolineales bacterium | reverse complement strand
TTCCAGATGCGAGAGCGCTTTCCGGTCGTTGCCTTAACCATAGTATCTAACAGATTGGTATCTGGAGCATGTTTTACGTCTTCAGTCCTCGGTCCTCCGTCCTTCCGAGGCGATCAGTTGTCCTGTCCTGATCCTGTCTTGGGCACAGTATAACAAAGTCGAAGGAAGCTGTTTGTTTACCCCGAGAATTGGACCAGCCCCAATATCACTCGATATCTAAATCTAATGTAAATGTTAAAGTTACAAGAGCCCCTTCTTCCCGGATCGTACTATTATATACCGCGCCATCTTCCAGAGGAAACATAAACGCATATTCAGATCGATCTTCCTCGCTGTTATCTGTAGAGATCGTAAAGCTGAACAGGGTGAATTCCGGTAGAACGAACACATCGCAGGACGCCTGCATGTCATCGAAGGTCATGTCAAATATCACAATTTCCGTGCCCTCAACCACGGTCCACGCCTTGAGATAGCCGCTGGGGTTCTTAGCATTAAGCGGATCGAAGTTAAGGTCAAAACCATCGAAGGTTCCTGAAAGCTCGGCCTCTTCATTGAGAAGCATATCTAAGTGAGCACCTTCGCCAAAGGTTTCATTGAGAACACACTGCATCGGTCCGCTACCCGAGAGGACCCCATCCTCACCGATCTTAAAGGGGATTGGATCGCTGCAGTTTAGGTGCATTTCAATGCCCTCTACGATCATTTTGGCATGGAACGATACGGTTCCTTTCCAATCACATTCGGGGGACATCTCCGAGATCTTATGTTTTTCGGTCGGTTGGCCGGGGCAATCCAGGAATTGAACGCTGACCTCATCACTGATGGATTGGCAATCCCCACTCGAAAAATCATTAGCTCTAGATTCGACATGGATTAAACCACAGCGGCAGGCCGTTGCTGGGTTCTCACATTCGTTGGGGTACTCATCTTCCGGCATTGTACCTGTGCCGTGGGTTGAGAAAGAGTCCAGGCTGAGTTCGATGGTTCCCGCAATTGGGTCGTAGATCAGATCCGTTGGAGGGTATTTTACTGCCCCAGTGTCTAAATCAATCTCAATATGAACTGGCCACCCCACAAATTTGTCTGTTGATGAGACCGGCAGGATGACCTTTACGGGTTTTTGAAGTTCTCCCCCCTCCGCAGACACCTGGAAGAAGGTCATTGGGTTTAAGGGAAGAAGGGCATTTTCTAGGATATCTGTGACCACCGCAGATTCGACAGGGATCAGATGGATGAGTGTATCCTCACTTACTGTGTTTGGCGGTACGATCATTTGAATGCCATCTGCAAATTCCAATATTCCCCCCTCCGGGCTGATTATTTGACCGGCATCCTCTTGGAAGAGCGAACAGGACGGTATGAGAGCCATCCCTAATAAGACCAACCCAAGCAGGATACACATTTCTTTTCGGAATAGGGATCTTGTGTGTGATTTTTGCATGTCTCCTCCTTAAGAAAACCAAACCTAATGTGTCTTCCGAATCAAATTAGGGCCGCATTATATCATCTTCTTGGCCAATTGTTTTTTGATTTTTTTAGAAGTTTTAATAATTGACAAACCTCCAAGTGCTGTCCAGCGAAGAGCTGAGGGGAGCATCTTACCAACTTCGTCCATGGTTTGAATCACTTCGTCGAGGGGGATGACCGGTTCATTATCAGCTAGGGTCATATTGGTAAAAGCTAAGACGTTGCAGGCAGCCAGCACGTTTTTACTGAGGCAGGGCACCTCCACCCGGTTGGCGACTGGCAACAATTTTCAGTATTCAGTGATCAGTGTTTGCCTGGTCACACTCTCCCCTGTCCTGCGACCGGAGGGCGTATCGAAGGACATGTTGAAGGAGAAAGTCTCCTTGTTACCATGCTGGCGGCCAGATGTCGAAGATCCCGAACTTGATGAGGGGCTTCCCTCCTGGAACAGGCTATCAATCACATACTATTCAGAGTAATCGATTAGTCCGATTCACGCAAAGACAAAGTAGCTATGCTCACTATGACCAGTCCATAAGCGAGAAGACCTATTAACTTAGGCCAATCATCGAACAACCCGCTGCCCCCGATCAGTTTTTGCAAAACCTCATTGACATAATATAAAGGTGTCAGGAAGCTGAGTGCCTGAACCCATTCTGGTAGTCTTTCAATCGGCAAAATTATCCCAGAGAGAATGACTGAAAGAAGTACCAGTGGGATAAAGGGAAATACTTGTCCCTCGTTGCGCGCAAAATTTGAAACCAGCATCCCTATTGCCATACTGACGATTGCCAATACCCACATGATCAGATAGATTGATCCCAATTGACCGATATTATAACCAAGTTCAAATATCCAATTGAGTTCGATCAAGACTAACAAGCTTTGCACAGTCGCTAAAACAGTGTAGGCTGATAGATAGCCGCTGACAATCTCAATTTGGTTGTACCCGCTAACAAACATTCGGGCGAGCGTGCCAGCAGTACGTTCACGTACCAATACAATCGCAGTCAAGATAAAGGTGACGAAATGGATGATAAAAGCCGCATAGGGTACAACATATACACTGATATTAAAAAAGGGGGATGCTAACACATCGAAAACCACTTTGATGAAATAGAGAATGATCAAAGGAAACACGAGCGAAATACCGACAAATCTGTGGTCTCGCCGCAGCTGATTCATCACGCGACCAGCTACTATGCCAATACGTTTAATCATATTAGTCATCTTTAGCCTCCTTTAGATACTGTACTTCTTGTTCATTTATCATACGCAGCACTACAGTTTCGAGGGTATCTTCTTCAATCTCGATCCGGCTGATAGTCGAGTCAAGACCATAAGATTGCAGCTCCCCTGGTAATTGCTCTGGATAATTAATGACAACTTTTTCAGTTACCTGTTTCCCGCGCCAGATTTTGATCCTTGACCGATTATTCCACAGTAGTTGGCGAGGGGTGTCATTTGCCAGTAAAACTCCCTGATGTAAGACTGCAAGTCTGTCGCAATACATGGCTTCGTTCATCTGGTGAGTGCTGAAGATTATTGTGACACCTCTAGAAGCCAGTTCCCGGAAATGTTCCCAGAAGGCCTCGCGCAGTTTCGGGTCAATCCCTGAAGTAGGCTCATCCAATAGCAGCATTTTGGGTTGGTGCACCAAAGCACAGGCTAGGGATACACGCTGCTTCATGCCCCCCGAAAATTTGTATACAGGGTCGTGTGCCCGTTCACTCAATCCCACAAATGCAATTACATCATCTACTCGCTGAGAGATATTTTCTATTCGATGAGCATGGCAGAAGAAGTGAATGTTCTCGCGAGGGGTCAGGTCTTCGTACAAAGCTGGAGACTGGGGCATATAACCAATTAATTTACGGATAGCACGTTTCTGTTTTGTTGGATCGAAACCTATTACAGTTAAGTGACCGGAAGATGGTTTCGTAGAGCCAATTAGAAGGCGAATGAGGGTAGTTTTCCCTGCACCGTTGGCACCTAGAAGCCCGAAGATTTGACCTTTTTCAATTTTCAGGCTTACGCTTTTCAGCGCCTTGACCTCCCCGAAATTTTTATCTAGTTCCCGGATTTGAATGGCTTTTGTTTGTTTCATAATTTTTTCTACCCTATGCTTTCGATGATCTTTCAATTTGTACTAAGCTGCAAAAGGCTGCCTTATGGATGAGCTTTGCGAAGCATCCTTTAGGGCACCTGACGCCTGGGGTGAGTTTCCAGTCTTAGGTCCCCAGTCTCCCGTCTTTACCAGGCGGTCAGGTGGAGCAGATGTTAGTTTGAGATGATTTCGTTCAATCCATCAATAATAATGTCCAGTTCTTCAGGATCAACTTGCCCAACCTTCTTGTCAAGGCGTGAAGTAGATATTGTCCTAATTTGGCTTATCTTTACCCATGACTGTTTTGGTTGATCTCCGCTTTTTAATTCATGAGTTAGTGGAAAACCAGCCCGTTGTATCTGGTTTGTAATGGCCATGGCGATCACCGTTCCTGACCGATTATTAAACACATCATGGCTGATGATTACAACCGGGCGAACGCCTGCCTGTTCATGTCCCCGGATAGGATTTAGATCAGCCCAGTAAATTTCCCCTCTTAATATTCGGGCCATTCAGATAGATCTCCTGCTAAGCCTTCATCAGCTAAAGCTTGCTCAAAAGATGGATCCAATTTTGCGGATTCCTTAGCCAGTCTTGATTTTTCTACTTTGGTTAAACGCTCAATAACAGCGTCTTCAATGGCGCTGCTTCTGCTGGAAAATCTTCCTTCCGAAACCATCCTATCTAATTTAATGATCAAGTCCTTTTCAATTGTGACTGCAACCTTTTGTTTCGGCATATTCACCACCTCAGGTATGACATATTATCATACCTTTACAAAAAGGTCAATAAAATAATATAGTAAGCTAACGGATGAGCTCACCTGCTGCCGGGTGGGCATAAGTTGATTATAGATGAGAAACTGATAAGGGGAGAATCCACCAAACGCCCGACGTGCCCGGCGGTCAGGTGGAGCGGGGGTTACTAGAATGTAATAGTTATGAGGGCGCGGCAGGCATGGTACCCTGTGGTTGACAACCGAGCTGGGGACGTTAGCCTGAGGGCTCGAGCGTCTGGGTCAGCCGAAGCTACCTATGGGATACTCAAAGCTATTACTCTGAGTAAGCCCGAGGGGTTACTTGGCAGCCCAGCGGACTTCAAGTCTGGGACCC
>CAZHHT010000195.1:0-4721 GCA_964532455.1 uncultured Anaerolineales bacterium | reverse complement strand
CATCCTGAAATCGCCAATAACACCATCATCCTAAACCCTGACGAAGTCTATGAAATTGAAATCCGCATCCCCCCCGAAGATCAATTTGAATATGAAAGTGGAAAATTATGCGTCAAAATCCAGGTTAATTACCCGGGGGGATGGAATGGAGGTTATGGCATTAATACTTGTCTTTCCTACAATAACAGACCATACTGAATCCAGAGGCAAGTAATGAATCGCTGGGAGAAGCCAAAGATCTCCTAGTAAGTATTAATATCCGGAAGGAAGATTCTTCCCAATGTGATTAACCAGCGCAAAACAAGGAATTCACCATGAAGCACATCCAACCTAGTCGACTGAACTTCCTGTTGATCACAATAGCCGCCTGGACTGCTGCCGTCCCGTTTGGGGTCTGGCTGCTGGACAGCAGCTTGCTCCGGGCCCTGGAAAACGGAGTCATCGCCCAAACTGCCGCGTCTGCCTTGATGGCGGTGATCATTGCAACGGCGCAGATTGTGCTGGTGAAGGAAATTCGATTTTGGCCCTGGCTGCTGGCCACAGTCGCCGGGCTTGTTCTGGGGGCCAACGGCGCTTACCTGGGCTGGATGGGGTCTCAGATGCCTATTCTGGGCGGCATCCCGGGGGCTGGATGGCTTAAATGGTTCCTGGGGTGGGTATACGTCTGGCTGCTGACAGGCCTGGGCAGTCTCCCCGCCGGGTTCCTGGCTGGATTAGGCCTGAAATGGTCGTTTAAAAAAGGCAAAACCGGGGACTGGATCGGCACCGGAATCCTGACCTGGGCCGTCAGCCTGGGGGCTGCGGGGGTCCTGCTCCAGCTGCTTAAAACCGGACGCTATTTTTATGCCGGGGGTTTCCGCAGCGGACCGCTCCTGCTGCGCTTCGCTTTGATCGGGATTGTGGTCGGGTTGATCCAGGGCTGGATCTTGGGTCGGCGCCTGACCCGGCTGTTGATCCTGGAAGGGTAAGTAAACAGTAAGCAGTAAACAGAGAAGCGCGCCTGGGGCTGATACTGAGACTGGGGTAAAATTCTATGGTAGCCCTTGGCAGCCGTGGTTGCACCGGGGTTGCACCAGGAGAAATTAATTCGAAGGTTTATTCTTGTATCAAAGATAGTCTTTATCTAAATATCCAAGGAAAAAGCCCTCTAAAATTGACTAATTTCCCCTCTGCGGTATAATGCATTTCACCACGCACCCGTAGCTCAATGGGGGTCCTTCGCCTTGCCTGTCCCGAGTGAACACTGAGCGCATGCGAAGTGGAAACCGAGGGGCTCAGGATAAACTCTTGACTTCGAATTGTGAGTAAGGGATGTCCACCCTGTGTCTGGGGGTAATTTCCCTCCATCCTCTCTATAGAGTTGACAGCAATCTGTCCATTACGTCCATAATTTCCATCCTTTCCACCCTATTTGCACCACAGTTGCACCAGAATTACTCAATTAAATTAACTGGATCGGCGGCTTGATTTTCATCTAGAAGCTTGACTTCCTATTTATAATACAGATAAGCAGAAGTTTGTCTATATTTGCGCCACAACACCAAAGTGCTTATCGCGCAGTTGATAGATAAAAAAAAACTAGATTACTTACGGTCAATAATGAAGCAGCGGTTGGCTAGGTTTTAATACCATACTTAACGATTAAAGTAGCGATATCAAGAATTTGAGCTGATGATTAGAAAGTACACCTTTTTCCCAAGATTGTTCCTCCTTTCCATGCTGCTTTCCGCCTGTACATCGATCGCAACGGCTTCTCCATCGATGCAACCCAGCATCGATGAGATAGAAATTGTGTCTACGCCAAGCATACCTAATCAAGAACATCCAGAATTCCAAATTGAGCTATACAATCCAAATAGATTTGATGTACGGAATGCAGCGATAGTTCTGCGCATTGGGAAGGCGGAGTTCTCTTCGGGTGGGGCATTGACGCCAGATATGTTAAATATATTCTTCACACTGACCAGCCAAGAATTCGAAGGTCTTTCGGATGGGGATCCTATCTCATTCCTCTACGGACCTTATGAAACGGAGCCGCTCCTTTTCTTTGGATTACTTCAAAAGAACCAGGTGCAGGATAGAACACTCAGGCTGGATCCACATTTCTTTATGACAAAGGAGAACGCAGCCCAACGTCTAAGCAAGATAGCACTGTCTATGGATTCGATCGAATTGAGAGAATCCCTCCAGTTCACAATAAGCGCACTTGAGCGTTCCTTGGAACCTGATTTATGGGATGATCCAGCCCGATTGGATCCAGTCGCAGGGGAGGAGGTGTTCAATTTTGAGTTGGAGGCATTTAAGCGTTTGATGGAGTTGGAGAGCTCAGAACAATTCCCGCTTGGCGATAAGGCGATGTTGATAGGGATCATCGATCAAATCGTTCTCGCTGATCGTGGGCTGGCAGCATTTGCGATCAAAGACGCATCCGGGGAACTAGCCCCATCAGAGATACAACAGGCCAATAGTCTACTTCTTCAAGGTGACGTAGCAGCAATGGAAGGGGATTTTTTCGGAGCGGTCGAGAATTATAAGGCTGCGTGGTTGCTAGTAACACGAGATTAACTATAAGTGCTAGATAACGATCAAGTACCATTTTTCCAATCTGTCTATCCCTCTGTGAATGAACAAAGAGGTGCGCCCTCCTGGACGCAACTCTCGCTATTTACCACACCGGCCAGATCTTGAAAATGATCATGAACGGCAGGTACAATCACACAAGATCAGGTTTCCCACCCTGTAACGGCATGGGGGAACATATCAGGACAGCTTTCCGGCCATCCTTACCTTATGCTCCGATCCTTTATCGATAGCATACAACAGAACACAAAAACACTCGTTGGCCCTACAGGTGGACTGGAAAACACGCGTTTATTAGATGCTGTTCATCGCTCAATTAAAACTAATATGGAAATAATTCTTTAATAAGTAGCTTAAAAAACTAATTTTTCAATTAAATTACGAGACCAACAATCCGCAATAGTTCTTTCCGGATACGGGTACTGAGCAATTACAAAACTGAGCGAGCAGTACTAATGCCTTCAATGCCCTACACTGCATATCCACTGGCTATACTCATACATTTCGTCACAATACTAGTTTACATCTCTCCCTAATTTTTTCTTGCTCCCCTTGGTCTCCTTTGTCAACGAAATGAATTTATTTTTTTAGGCGATATAAATTACGATCATTGGATCACCCAGTCACATTTTAGATAGTTTTAAAACTGACATATATTAAACGGCAAATCCTTTTCTCTGATCTCAGTTGCACTTTCAGAGGGCAAGATCTGACCATAAAATAAAGAAGCGTTGTAATTTTATCCAGTTTTTCCTGATGCCAAAATTAAATGCACCGGACAATAAGTGCCCTTTAAACAAAAAGGTCTCCTGTCCGGTCTCTTAAGTTGTATCGATCGGGCCAATAATACATCCTCATCTTCGGCTTCTTCCTTTTCTTTTATATAGCAATCAATCTAAGCTTCTCCATATCATCTTCTGAGACGTGTCAGGAACCTTAACCTGCGCCAGTTGTTAGAAACTGTCTTGCTGCCAATGGCATACTGGTTTCACCTGATCTCGTGTCAGACGCCCGTTCAGAAATCTTATTTCCCCCAAATCAAAGTAAACGATCTCCTTTCCACTTCACCTCTCGACTTCCGGTTAATTCAATAAATCCAGCAGATTTTCCCTCGTAAGCAGTTGAAGCTCCGCTTCTTTTTCAAGGAACGGTGCGACATCATTCACAACCCGCTCCCAGGACATGGCTTCAATTCTCTGCTGGATAACTTTCCTCCAGGTATCCTTCGACAATTCCCCCTTATTCCACCCGGTCTGATCCAGGGCGTTGTTCAATAAATCTAAATTCGGTTCGGGCCAGCGCCGATTGCTCAGATACCAGAATAAGTCATAGATATCCCGCCCCTTAATATTGTCCCTCTGTAGTAGCGCGTGAAGTTTTCCCGCAAGCAGTGAAGCCCGGTCATGGTGCTGCAACCTCAAGATGACATGGCGCCTGACAACAGTAGTCTCCAGTATTGCACCTGCGGGTGAGTTCGTGTCCACTTCCAGCTTAATAGATAAAACCTGGTTGGGCTGGGCTGATAACCCAAGTTCGTACAATAATCCTGGGAACTGAACAAAAGCAGAGTGAACCACTTTTTTGGTGTTCACCTTCAATTGAACCTGGTAATTCTCTTTTTCAAATCCGCGCTTGATCTTATCAAGAGACTTCCCAATATCGAATCCTTTCTCCGACCGCTCCAGCGCAAAATCCAGATCTTCGGAAAATCTGGGTAAATCATACAGGAACCGCAAGGCCGTGCCGCCTTGGAATGCCAGGGGGATCATCCCCCCGGAAATCTGGAGGGTTTCCAGGATTCGGGCCTGGAGATATTCACGTACGAGGTTCCCGGCCTGGGGTTTTGAGTCTGCCCTCTCAACCAGCCGTTTCAGGTATGTTTTCATAATCCTATTCTTCCCCCTTGATCAAGGCGAGGGTTTCCGCAGCTCTGATGATTTTTGGGCTGTCAAATTTCTTAGCGATCTCTCTCAGGCGGTCAGGGTCAATCCCCTCCAGATTCTGTAAGCGTAAACTCTGCAGGTAAGAGAGCTCCTCACCTCCTGGCCGTAGGTAAACCAGATCAAGCAGCGCTTTTTCCGGCTCTGCCAGATAAGCACTCTGCCCCTCTCCCAGATCCTCCAGATTAAACGCAAAAAAGC
>CAZHHT010000194.1:0-4919 GCA_964532455.1 uncultured Anaerolineales bacterium | reverse complement strand
TAGTGGACCGGACCTGTAAGGCTGTCACCCTTGACAAAACCACCATCATAGAAGGGTATCCGACCCCACTCCGCCGTCATCGTCAGTCACAGTCAGGGTCACGGTGTAGCTTCCCCTAGTGTTGTATACATGCCCAGGAGCGAGAATGCCACCCTCAGTCTCCCCATCCCCAAAATCCCACAGAATTGTATGGGTATCCAGCTCCCCTGGATCAGTGAATGAACCGCTGAAGGAAAGCTCCTCCCCTGATCCTGCTTGTAGATCTTCTCCCGCTTCCACTTCAGGCGGCAGGTTGTTAATTGTCACCAGGAAGGGGCTGATTACAAATTCACCCTGGTTATTGTTGATTATCCAGAAGGCTTCATAGAATCCGTTATCCTGGTAGATGTGTTCTGCTTGCAGGATGCCCTGTCCTTGACCCACTTCCACGACCTGGACATTAGTACTAGGAGTGCCGTCATCCCAGATTACTTTGGCGCTGTGTGTGGCTGTGTGATCGATATCCGTGAAACTGGTCTCGATGGTCAGGATATCTCCCTCGTCAGCCACAGGACTTATCACCGCGTCCAGGGTGATGCTGTGGGGCAAAATCTCAAAGGTTTTAATTACTGGCGTCTCCAGGTTGCCGGCATTATCCACCCCCCGCAGCCAGATATTATAGTCCCCTAGTTCCGTAAGATTAAGATTTGAAGGTGCAGGGTTCCAGGTAAGGCCCTCATCCAGGCTGATTTCTGTCCGCGCAAGCCCGGAACCGGATGAGCCGTCTCCCAGCAAACCGTCCTCGCTGTGAACAACCACCAGAACATTAGAGAGGTAATTGGGCGGGCCAGGATAACCAAGCAGCTGAACATTCGTCACCGGCGGAGTTTGATCCACCTTGATCTCAATTTCTTCCTCGGGTTCGGGGTTGCCGTAAATATCGGTGGCCTGGTAGCGCACCGTCCAAACACCTTCTTCTATTGGAAACCATACCTGGCTGAGATAGCTGCGCTGAGCGATGTCCCCGGAAGTGCCAGCAACTGTGTAGTCCAGGAAATCCACTCCCTGATCGTCTTCAGCCGTTAAGACCACTCTGGCAGTGTTGTTCCAACCAGCAGGGTTGGGCAGAGGCTCTATCACCGCTGTGGTCACCGGCGGGGTAGTGTCCTCCACCGTGGAGTCGTAAGTATAAGTACGCTCCTGGTAGAAGCCTGAACCGCTGGGAGCATACACTGTAATATCGGTTTGCTCCGCAGGTATCACACCCCGGTTCAATAGAACTATCGACCCGTCTGGCTGGAAGAAAGCCCCACCTCCTGTGCTGACCAGGTGATCGGGACTCAATGTCGAAAATCCCAGCGGATCACTAAAGGGTACAAATGTAAATTTAAATCCATCCCACCCCACAAAATATATTTTGTAGCTATGCAAACTGTCGGCAAATTCCACTTGATAGAGTTGTTTTCCCGTGATTGGATGGTCCACCACGTTACCAAACCCAAATTGGGAAACACCGTCGATCAGGGGTGACTCCCAAATTAACTCCTGAAGGGATGAGTCA
This sequence comes from uncultured Anaerolineales bacterium, assembly GCA_964532455.1. Lineage (GTDB taxonomy): Bacteria > Chloroflexota > Anaerolineae > Anaerolineales > UBA11858 > B10-G9. The sequence continues at coordinate 3,379 of CAZHHT010000194.1, read as the reverse complement.
TTAAATATTTGAATCAGGGCGGAATCGAGCAGCTGGGTCTCAGGATCTCCTTCCCAGACCAGCTGGACCCATTCAGGATCTCCATCGTTTTTGAAATCCACTTCCTGCCCACCCAATACCAACCCATTTGCAGATTCAGTATCCAGGGATATCGTAGCAGGCGCCAAGCTCATCTCCGGTTCTGGATCATCCGGATCACCTGGGTCGCCAAAATAACCTGGATAAGGGCAAAGTTTCAATTTCTTATCCCAGGTATCATCTCCAGTTGAATCTCCGTAGATCTTATCCTGGGACCACTGCTGCGGGCTGTCCTCGATCTGCACTCCAACTTCTATTCCGAGATCATCAAATCCTGATAAATCTACCGGATAGGTTCCAGGATAGGGATCTCCTTCATCTGTCTCACCAAAGAAACGCCACTCCACCCGACCCACCTGGAGGATGCTTCCATACCACATTGGATAGTGAAACCCATAACCCGCATAAGCAGCGATCACCTGGCGCCACTTTTCAAAATCCTCTTCCTTGTAGTCTACTGCAGAGAGATATTCATGGGCTTCACTAACAGGATCCTCAAAGGGCGGACGGGAATGGGCAGCATTCTGCCACCAGCAGCGTTTATTTCCCAGTATCTGGGTGCCAAGGCGGATATTAAGATTCGCGTCATATAAACTTTCTGGAGTATATTTGACAGAAGGATCCGGTTGATAGGGTAAGAGATGATCCGGGTCATTCGGATAGAGCAGAGGGACATTGGTCCAGTAATTGATCCCGCTCAAGCCATAACCGGACATCACACGATACTCAGCTTTTTTATAACGACCGTCATACCAGTCGTATACACAATTGAAGAAATTATCCGAATCCCAAGGATCCGGGAGCCCAGTACAGCCAGTGTATGAAGCCATTGCCGCCCAGTTCGACAATCCCGCAAACTTTGGGTCTCCTACCATAGTTGGGATAGAGGGAATATAATCCTTCAAGTATGTATTGTCAGCGGGTAAGATATCTGGAACCGATCCATTAACCAGGAAAAAATCCTTGAAATAATCATAGTATGTATCCCATTCATCACAGTAGTTATTTGCAGGGGAACCTTTTGGGTAGCAGTTTGTTTCATCATGTTTCGCTTCATATAAGAATCCGTGTTCAGGGTCGATACCAAACCAGACATGCATGTTTCCACTTTCCGAAGCTAAGACTGCTTTAAATATATTGGGTGGCAGATCCCAAACCTCGCTCCAGTGGTAAATTTCATCGTCGTATTCGTTCCAATATTGATCCAAATCAGGAAACTCAGGCATATCAGGAGGTAATCCCAGAGGAGGAATTTGGAAAATACCAAACAAACTCACACCAAGGCTGTTTCCTTCCTCGTCCAGTGCTTTTATCCTCCAAAATCTCGCATCCTCAGCTAAAGATGTACCGATCGTAAGACCATCCATAATTTTATAGGAGTGACGGTCGGGATACTCCTCACCTCTACTTTCCTCTGCATCTACATCGTAGGTAATTGCAGTCGCCTCCCAGATGGCTGCTCCGCTGTATTCATATATTTCAAGAATGTATTTTGTTGCTTCAGGAACGCTCTCCCAGGTTAGGGTCGGGTTAATAGACAACACCATACTGAAGTTCACAGGGGATTGAAGGGTAACCCCAAGGTAATTATCAGCAAGGATCAGCCGGCTGTGGACATCTGATTCCCCATAAGAGATGCCATCTCTCCAAACCAGATTCACTTTGGGCACCACTGAATTATCCACTGCGATATCAGGCGTGACCCGCAGCCGATCCGTTAAAAACGAGGGCTCTTGCGGACTACCTACCGGTGCACCTTCTTCATTCAGGTAAAGCACCCTGGTTTTATCAAGCTCTCCCGACAGGTCATCCTGCCAGATCATTGCGTATGCCGGTCCGGGGGACTCAACTGGAAGGAAAACTGCTTTTGGAAAAACCTGATCACCTTCCTCTTTGACCAGGGCAAAAGGATTCCCAATGATTTCCTCTAAATCCGTTTCATTTCCCCCCGATATCCTTCGAGCGTACAAATCATGGTCATCTTCATGAAATCGATTATCTGACCAGATTACCAGAAATTCATTTTGACCGGGATTATATACTGTCCAGGCTTGCCACTGTATGCGGATAATCCCTTCTGTTATCCCAAACTGCTCTTTTGCTTGTGTTAAATCCTCAGCATTGATGGAAAACGCCCAAACATCTTCCCGAACATTACAGATTTCATGGGTACAATCATAATTACTGTAGGTAATTAAGTACCGATCAGTGTTGGGGTTATGGGCAATACTCAGCTCACCACTAGCGCTGGGTGCTGATAGGATTTTCTCTAGCTCAGTCTCGCCTGGATTATTCTCAAAAGGCGTCAGGTTGACCTCTTCCTCCAAAAGTTCTCCATCACTAGAGATCAATCTGGCATAGATTTCACCCTTTAATGAGGGTCCCAATACCTCATGCCTGGGATCCAACCACAGGATTAAAAATCTTTCCCGCAGTGGATCATAAATTCCGGTATATTCCTCCAGAACATCATCATGAATGAGTGTTTTTTCAGCGTCGAGCACCCTCCCTCCAACAGGAGTCCCAGATACCCGCTTCATCTGCAGGGATCCGTGGTAAAAATCATCCCCTTCTCGCCAGTACACAAGGAAAACACCGTTTCCATAGAGCACATCAGTCTCCACTGAACCGGTACAATCCTCTTCTATCAGGAATGGAGTGCCAACCTGATCCCCATTGATATCCACATAAGTCCCATATAAATCGGTGAGTCCAGAATAGTTCACCCAGATCACCAGGTAATACTCGTCATCAGGATTAAATGCAATGTTGGGATGATAGTCATATACGTTGTTTTGACTGAGGTCAGTCTCAAGTAGCGTGGGAGGAATAGATCCCCCTCCGTTTGGCTCTACCGCCATCGTTCTCATTTCCGGCGCAGGCGCCATTGGCGTAGGCACCAGCGGGATTTCCCCGTTCGCACCCGGCGTCGACGTGGGATCCGCCGAGAGCACTGTTTGAACCAATAAAGGGATAAACAAAAATAATGCCAGAAAGAAAAATACCAGAAGCAGTCGGGGTTTGTGATTCATGGCTCCTCCTCAACCGGCGGGGGTCGGAGAGGGGAGCAAAGCCGGAAGCAATCAATAATTCAGCTGAATTTCCCCCCTTGCAGATGAATAACTTCAAACTTAATAGATAAAGGTAGTGTACCCAACTGCCAGTCCCTTTGTCAAGAAACCGGGAAGGGGATCCAGCGACTGGGGGTTTTTATGATGGGGAGACTGGGAAATCGTTTGCATGTTGAAAGTTGGCTCTACTGAAAAAAGGGGGGTAAAAAGAGGCAAATCTTAAGAATTTA
>CAZHHT010000193.1:0-4978 GCA_964532455.1 uncultured Anaerolineales bacterium | reverse complement strand
TGGACCGGACCTGTAAGGCTGTCACCCTTGACAAAACCACCATCATAGAAGGCGGGCTGTCTGTGGTAAGGAGGTCCTGTCAAGGAGAAAAGGTATGACTACTACTGTCAACAGAGGCTATGAGGGTGTTCCGCAAGAACAGGTGGAACGCTTAATAAAGTTTCGGTATGAGCATCCCTGTAAGCGTATCAACGTCGCTGGTGTAGAGTGGGAATACATCTCGAGCGGCAATGGTACGGAGATATTACTGTTGCTGCCTGGCGGGCTGAGGGTTGCAGAAGCAACCCTTGGCTTCATCCAGATGTTTGAGGATACTTATCGTGTGATTGCGCCAACCTATCCACCGCTGGGCACAATGGGGGAAGTAGTTGATGGAATCGCGGCTGTTTTAGATGCGGAACAGGTGTCAGAGGTCTTTGTCCTGGGCCAGTCATATGGTGGAGCAGTGGCCCAAGTGATGGTACAACGCTATCCATCACGAGTGAAGAAGGTCGTTTTGAGCGGTACAGCACCATTGATAGTGGTGAGGTGGAAAAAAGTTCTATACAGTCTACTCTTAGCAATAGCAACACTGCTTCCTGGGCGGATAGTGATGAGTATCTTCAGGAGAGGAGTATCTTCGGTGGTAACCGCTCAGGAGTCAGAGCGCGTATTCTGGGAGGCTTACCTCAATGAGCTTTTTAGTCGACGGCTGACCAAGGCAGACATATTGAGCCACTTTCAAACTAGTCGAGATGCACAGACGAAATATGTGTACACAAGGGGCAAGAAGAGAAGTTGGAGTGGAGAAGTATTAGTCATCTGGGGAGAGAGCGATCACCTCAGAACCGAGAGAGGTCGAAGGGGAATACTTGACATCTATCCCCAGGCTCAGATCCACATTATCGCAGGAGGGGGACACACTGTGGCCATTTCAGAACCAGTGAAGTATGCAGCGGCAGTCAAGGGTTTTCTTGATAAGAGATGAGGAAAGCACCTGGATAACCCGCCTACCGATGAATGACAGTGTCACCCCCCGAGGGGGTGCTGCGCGAAGGAGTGATTAACAAAATTCACTAAAAAGGCCAGGAAAACAAACCAACCGGAGCTCTCACCAGCAATATCAATGTTGGTTTGGGCTCTTTATTATGGAGTAGTTTAAGCCCACACAGCCTGCCAGCGCCATCGGCCAGCAAGCACACTTATTCAATATTTCTAAGAAGGAAAACCTAACGCGGCGGCGCCAGTTCGGGCTTCAGTGCCAAGACCTCCTCAGTTGGAGCAATCCTGCGGGGACCTCCGCCCTTCACAATGCGTTCCAGATCCTGGCCAATCCCCAACCGCAGCAAACCATACTTGGCAAACTGCTGGGGATCATACCATGCCGTGATTTCTCATCCTTTAGTACATAATAACGCTTGACGTTATTACCGCAATGCGTTATTATACATCTAATGATTAAGAGCTTTGCGGATACTGAAACTGAGAAGGTTTTTAACCGGGAGTTTTCTCGTAAACTTCCACCTGATATCCAACGTAATGCCCGTCGCAAACTCGAACTCCTTAATGTTGCAAAAGCTCTTAATGATATGCGAATTCCACCTGGATATCGTCTGGAAAAATTGATTGGTGATCGTGATGGACAACGCAGTATCCGGGTTAACCAACGCTGGCTCATTTGTTTTGTTTGGAGAAAAGGTGATGCGTACACTGTTGAAATCGTCGATTACCACAGGGAGTAAATATGACTAAAGGTAAACTTGATCCGATTCATCCTGGGGAAATCCTTTTGGAAGAGTTCTTAATTCCTATGGGGGTTAGCCAGTATCGTCTTGCAAAAGACATTAGCGTTCCACCTCGCCGTATTAATGAGATAGTCCATGGAAAACGTGGTGTGTCTGCCGATACTGCATTGCGCCTGGAAAGATATTTTGGTTTGTCAGAGGGATTTTGGCTCCGCTTACAGGCTCGATATGATTTAGAGGTCGAAAAAGATCGGCTTGAAGAACGTCTTGAAAAGGAAGTCCGTATCTATTCTCCTGCAAGCTAACCCACGCTCCACCCGACCCTGGCGAATCGGCGGCGAAAGTTTAATTCAGTTGTCTTAGGCAGGTGAGCTCATCCGTTAGCCAGCTATATTAAATAGGAATTTGTCTAAGATTGATAAAATCACTCAGGTGTATTATTTCTAACTGGATTATTTTGCTCGTACAATAAGCGTACAAATTAGGCTATCCGGTGTTTTTAAGGGAACAAGCAGGAAGATATGATACGAGGTGATCTGCAGAAAAGGTAGCCAGTTTATTTCAGTTATTTGGCACTTTTTCTTTTTATGCTCACCGGTGCAATTCTCTGGGTTTTGTATTCTAAATATCCCCCGGATGGGATTTCAGGAATAATCTTTATCTGCCGGCTTATTTATTTGGATGGTGGCCGGCTGCGGGTTTTGCTGAGATCGGAAGATCTTTTGACGCTTCACTTTGGCCCCAATCCCTTCCTATTGGACTTGTTATCCTAGCCTCCGCTATAAGTAAACGCCGTCCTGGATTGGCATTAGCATCATCACCATTTTTCTCTCCTTATGTTACTGCATCAAGTTGGGGAGCAACAATCCTTGGATTACTACCACAAGAAATAGAATCAATAACAGCAGTGATCGGTATTTGGATCCTGAGGTTATTATCTGGTCGTTTCTTAAATCAGTAGTCCTTTATTAAATATATACTAATTATGTCCGAGTAGGAACTAAGCCTTTATCCGCCAGGTCGCAGGCTCGCCCCTCCGTCCTTAACGTCGGGATTGAGCGATGGGTGTCTGGAATTCACCCTCGCTCTTAAATCCTGCCGGGCCCAGTATTTCTATAAAAAGCAGGTCTTTTTAATTCACATAGAGCCATTTTTTTTATAATCAAACCTAATTTAGTAGTAAATTTAATATCCGCTCATGCTCAGAATATATGCTATAGCAGCAGATTTAGCTGATATTTCCCAATTGGCATATTTTTTTATTCATCATTGATAAATTATGGTATCTTGATGGAAGTCCTCTTACACAAAAATACTGAATAAATATTGCGTTTATATAATTCCTTCTTTGTGTGAATTTGCCAGAGCTTGGTGCCCTGGGCAGGCTTATAATGGTTAGTGACCCTTGGTCCGCCCCCCCACTACTCTCAGGACAAATGAGCTCATCCGTTAGCCCACACCACGAAGCTAATTAATCATGATTAATAAATCATTTAGCGGCAAAAATATAAACAGAGGAAGATTTTGGCCTGGGCTGGATAATATTAATCCATGGGTCATATTTGCGTTTTTTCTAATTTGTGTCGTGGTTATCCAAGGGACCCAATCACCGCAATCTTTTGATGACGCATATATTACATTCCGTTATGCCCGCAATATTAGTAACGGGCTAGGGTTTGTTTATAATCATGGTGAAAAGGTCCTAGGCACAACAACACCTCTCTTCACTTTACTCCTGTCACTAATCGCCTTAATTTCCCAACCGGAGTTCCTTCCAAGGGCATCATTCTTAATTTCGATCTTGGCAGACACATTAAATATCTGGTTGATCTTCCGCCTTACGAACTCGCTCTTTAAGGACAGGGGGATTGCAGCACTCACATCACTTGTCTTCCTTCTCCAACCGTTCCGCTTAAATGTTGCTAGCGGCGGAATGGAAACCTCTCTTTTTATTACCAGTCTTTTATTAACATATGATCGATATATAGATGGTAAACGGTCCTTATCAACATCAATCTGGGCTGCCGTGGCATTCCTGATCAGACCAGACGCTGTTATCGCTCTCATACCCATTTATGTGGATTGGTTTATTAATGATAAGCGAGTTTTTTTACGAGGTGTGTTGATTGCTCTGTTAGTGATTTCTCCTTGGATGATTTGGTCTACTTATTATTATGGATCTCCAATACCCCACTCTATCATCGCCAAGAGCATATCCTATAAAAATCCACCGGGACATGCGGCATTTTTTCTACTAACATTTATCGGAACCGGTACTCCTGGACCATATTCATCACCATATATCTTGCTTCCAATAATATTATTCGGACTTCCTGTATTAACTATAGGTCCAAGAGTTCTCTTAAAACACCAATCGAAAGCGATGATAATGGGTTTCTATCCAATTCTCTACATTATTTTGATGATCTTGTTGAATCCATCAATGATCTTTAGTTGGTATTACATACCGTTGATACCTGGTATGCTGATATTGACAATGGGATTGATCTTGTATGGTCTGGAAGCAACCAGAAAAACTAAGCTTGTAGTTGCTTCCGCATTGTCTCTAATACTTCTTCTGGTTCCAGCTTTTTTGCTTAATAAACAACCATCCTCGCTGCTTTCACGAGCCAGGGAAGCAGCCTTTTGGGATGTTTGTAACTTTCTTTCAGATCATGATCTGATCGACAAAAGTGTGCTTGCGCCTGATATCGGAGTTATTGGGTGGTGCCTGGAAGAGGTAAATGTTCTTGATCCAATTGGGTTGGTATCTCCAGAGACCCTCGCCTATAGTAAGGATCTTCCACCCGGAGAATTAGTTTCCCTAAAATTAATAAAAGATAAACAACCAGATTACATAATAACTCTGGATTATTTCATTACTCCAAATATTCTTGGGAGTAATGATTTTAAAGAAACCTATGAACTCATTTATGAATCAAATGTATCGATTACAGATGCCAATCACCCGCTCTATATTTTTCAGTTATGCAAATGATAAAGTTTGCTTCATCCTTGCAGATGGCCTTTAAACTTTAATTGTTTTATGCTTACGACCTGAAAACGTTAATGTAAGGTAACTAAAATGCAAAATTTATCCCTCAATATTTGATAACGGGGTAACCCGAAAAACAGAGATGCAGTGTAAGAGGACTTGTAATTTTTATTCCTATAACTCCTCAGGAATTTTTTTGCGGTATAGAGTCTGTTGCACAATCTATCAATAAAACCGAATTCACCAATAACAACCCGTA
>CAZHHT010000192.1:0-4982 GCA_964532455.1 uncultured Anaerolineales bacterium | reverse complement strand
GCCATTTCGATCTCGTCGGCACCCTCTTTCAGCCAGTTAAGGTACCAGATTGCATATTGACTTTGGTTAATTGCAGCTGTGAGATTAATTTGAGCCTGCGCTTTGGCAATTGCCCCACTTGCATTATTGTATTCCTTCTGTTTTTGGGTCAGTCTCTTCTCCGCAATGGTCTTTTTTGCTTGGGCCGATTTGAGTTCCTCAGTGCTGGCGCGGTTTCCTGGTTGATTGAGAGTCCAGTGATATTCGGCATTATCCAGGGCATCCCGAGCATTGGCAACAACCAACTGCGCATTCGCTGCAGCTGTTGCGGCACCTTCGTATAAATTCTCAAGAGCTCGTTCTGCATTGATTAATTCCTGCTGGGCGAGGTATATTGTTTGCGATAGCGATTTTTTATTCAAGGTGGCTAGAATTTGCTCAGCAACAACTTCTTCCCCTAATTCCACGGTAACTTCTCCCACGATGCCTGTTGTTTCCCAGTACAGCATCGCAGTTTGGTCTGCGTAAACTTCCCCTGTTTCATCAACAACAGCGCTCAGAGGGCCATACGAGATCTCAAAGGTTTGCAGATCTTCGTTGCTGGCTTGCTGTCTTTGTTGCGCGCTGACTATCCCAAATACCAAACCCGCCAAGGCCAGGGCGGAAACAACAACGATTATTATGGTTCTTTTTTTCATTTTGGATCTCCTCATTGATTGCAATTAGAGCAGGTCTTACCTATACCAATTCTTCTTATTTCAGGAAAAATATTGTTATCAACAATTAGTCATCGGCACCATTTTAGCCTATAAATCTGGAGAATTTCTGGAGGTATTGTGGTGATAATAAGGAAACCTCCCTGATTCACTCGTTTCTAAACAATTCTGTAAAGATTCTCTGTCGCATAGCGTCCATAAAAAGGAAGCGGCACCCTTGAAGAATACCGCTTCCTAATACCTATAAGAAATTCTTTGTTGTTGTTTTGCAAGAATTTAATTATCTCTTATCTTCTTTAGCGCCATCTCAGCGGCTTTGATTAACGGATAAGCAGTTGGTGGACCCGTCAGAAGAGGATGAGTTCCAATCTGTATCGTCAGCAGGGATGACACAGTCATCCGGTTTTGTATCACCAGCCCGATCACATTCACTATCTCGCCCGTTGACCTGCTGCCATAAACAGATCCTCCGAGGATCAATCCAGAACCTTTCGCCACTACCAACTTTACAATTTGCTTATGTGTTCCTGGTAGTTTGCCCGGGTGCTTGTCTATTCCTTCAAAACTGGCAGTGATAATATCAAACCCTTCTTTCCTGGCAGTGTCTTCCGTGACCCCGGCGACGCCAAAGGAATGCTCTCCAAACGCGGTAGCAAAATTGGATATTGTGCCCGTAAAGGTCCGGACTGCTTCAAGTTTATAGAGGTTCATCCCGGTTACTCTGGCTTCCGCACAAGCGGTAGATGCCAGCATTGCGCCGATGATTTTATTGGTAATAAAATCTCTCTTTTCTGCACAATCTCCAATAGCAAAAATATCTGGAGTTCCTGTTCTTAGATATTGGTCTACCTTAATAAAACCAAGTTTATTGGTTTCAATCCCAGCTTTTTCAGCCAATTCCACATTTGGCTTGTATCCCATGGAAAGAATTACTGCATCGGCGTCCAATTCAGTCCCATTCTGGAGCAAGACACTGGTTACTTTACCATCACCGCAAAGCTCTTTGACCCCAGCTCCAACTTCAACTTTTACGCCACGGTCAATTAAAATCTCCTGGGCTTTGAGTGCTAATTCTTCGTCAAAGACGGCTCCCAGTACATGGGGAAGGATCTCCACAACGGTGACTTCTTTTCCCCTTTTATTGAGTTCATCTGAAAGTTCGACACCGATAAACCCACCTCCAATAACCACAATTTTGTTTTTGTCCTGGAGTTTATCCATCACAAAATCAAGGTAGTCCTTATCTTTTAGAATGGTGAAAACATTTTCCAAGTCCGAACCCTTTAACCATTTCGGCTTAACAGGGTGAGATCCAATGGCTAGAACTAATTTTTCATAGGCTACCTGTTCACCATCAGCCAGCATGCAAGTTTTGCCCTCAGTGTCAATTTTGGTAACCTCCCCAATCATTAAGTTAACCCCGGCCTTTTCCAAACCAGTATCAGGAATTACGTTATGAGCACTGCTCTCAAGTGAGCCAAAAATGTAGGGGATACCGCAGGGGATAACTACCGTTTTTTCTTTCCGGATCAGTATAAAATCTTTCTCAGGATACTGGCTTTTTCCAGTAAGTGCTGCTACCAATCCTGCCGCGCTTCCCCCTATAATCAATACATCAGTTTTTTTCATTCAAAATCTCCAATTATTCACTATTGAAATAAATATCTATAAGTCTTGTTAGTTTTCGATACTCCCTTCAAAGAAGGGCTTGTGTGCATTTTCACATACAATGCTTATGCTGTCAAATATATATTACGTCAAAATTTACTACTAGAATCTGCGCTCCTTTTTTCTGTTTCTTTCATCTAGAAATTGGCGTCTTGACTTGTCAGCTCTGCCGCCTGCTATCTTCTACGTTTACTACCCACGAACCGCTTGGTATAATGCGCTTCATTAGAGGAGGGGTGCCAGAGCGGCCGATTGGGGCGGTCTCGAAAACCGTTGTGGTCCATCCGGGCCACCGTGGGTTCGAATCCCACCCCCTCCGCTACAACAAAACCCGGCTATTCGCCGGGTTTTGTATTCTGGGTAAAAGAAATTACGTCTTGTACAATTCTTTGGCTCCCTCAATATTCACTTCCACATACTGGATGGCTGGCGGGCAAGGAATCATCTTGGTTATCTTGCTGTTAATCCCCTTCTTCAAAGAAAATTTGTTCGACAAAGGATAAAACGTCAGGCCTCCCAGCACATTATATGCAAATGTGCTGGGAATTATCTCTCAAAAAAAGAACCAGGAATAGGTTACCCTGCTCCTTGTTATTTATTGCTTCGTTCCCCTGCCTGTATTAATCGGCGCTCGCGGGTAGTTAAATCAGGATTCTTTCTCCCCAGATCCCCTCATTTTCATTATAAAGTCCATCGCCAACAATCCCACTCCAATCAGCAGAATCAAAAATGACTGCCAGCGTAAAGGATTAAATACTGGAGATAACAAACGCGCACTTCCCTCAATTAATTCGTGATACAAGAGGGAAGTTTGGGGAATAGCCCCCGGCATTACCTCGGTCAGTATCCCAGTCCATAATGGTTTATACAACAAAGCGGATATCAGGGTAATTAAACTTCCTCCAACCAGTGGAATACCCCACCACTGACCCAACCCCTCCATAGACCGGACACCAAATATTAGAATCAAAAACAGCAGACCGATCGGAATCAGCAGGGTTGCAGCCATAAAAACCCGCAGTCTCCGTATATTCCATTTAAGTGTGTAAACCCCATTGATATTCTCCCTCCCCTTCAGCATTGCTTGGGTAGCATTATATTCCTGCGGTATTGCGTAAATTGCCATCTGCATGACATCAGAGTAAACCTTGATTTGCTCTGTGGGGGGGAATGTAGAAAGTTTACAAAGTTCCTTCACCATCTTTGCCCTGGGCGGCTGGTCTCCCGGTTGAGTTTGCATCTCTTCCATTTGCAAATCCGTGCAATCTGGCAGAGAATTATAAAAAGCTTCTATAGCATCCTTCCCCATCGGCCCATTCATGCGTTCAATCAACGGCATCATGTTCCAGAGAATTTGAGGGACTGGTTCTTCTGTATCCAGCCAGTGGTAAAACCCATTCACCGTGTCTTCAATCCAGCCACCAATCACGTGATCTGAAAGAAGCGCCTCGCGGAAATTTTCCCAGTTACCTTCCTCCATTGAATAAACCAGGGTAAATAGATCTAATTCCTGCCCTTCCGGTTGATCAGTATCTTCAATTTTTTGCGAAATTTCTTCAGCCTGTCGATTGGTGATAATCTCCATACCGGCAGGAATAATGTTCGAGTCAAGAAATATTGCAGCAGCAATCCGATTTACACCTTCCTGATCAAACAGGACCTCTCCCATGTTATAGGCGAGTAGAGAAAGAGGCAGTGCCAAGATCAGAATTCCTGCCAAAATAAATGCAATGAACTTCAGGATAATGTTAAGAACTGTTTTCATATTTATTCCTTCATGAACTCGTCCCAAGGGAAACTTTGTAGAGAATCAAGGATCAAATCCGGTGTCCCTCCATTTGAGAAAAATGGCAGCTGCCTAGTCAAGGAGTTGGGGACTGCGATGCAGAATAATCCCGCCCTCTTAGCAGCCAGAACACCATTGGGAGAATCCTCCAATACAATCACTTTTTCGGGAACTCCATTCATCTTTTTTAGTCCTAGCTGGTACAGGGCTGGATCAGGCTTAGCCTGTTCTACCTCTTCTGCGCAGCTTGTGTGATCAAAATAATCCCATAAGCCCAGGCGTTTCAAATGAGAATGGACCCACTTTTGATCTGAGCTGGAAACAATTCCCAGTGTTAAACCATTTTGTTTTGCTTTCATAATAAGCTCTTCTGCGCCTGGCAGCGGCATCTTCTTTACAACTAAATCTAATTCCTTTCGTGAAATCTCGTCCAAAATCGCCTTTTGTTCACTTTCCTTATTTATCGTCCGTAAAAAATTCTCTATTGGTCCGTCTTCCTTGCCTGATTTTCCCAATATTTCAGCCCAATCTTCCATCAACAACTCTTTTCCATACTCCCTGAACTTATCCTGCCAGGCCTGGAAGATGGGGGTTTCCGTATCAAGAATTAACCCATCAAAATCAAATAAAATACCCTGCAGCGGTGTTATTAACATCATAAGAGAGATTATACAAGATAACCAGATAACGAGGACCTTACAGTAGTATAATTAACTTTTATTCAACAAGAGATACCCTGAATTTACTATGTCAAAAAAACTTCAACTACTTTTCCGTTTGATGAGGGACAAAAGAGTCCATCCCCTAGTTAAAGTTTTGCCTTTTTTGTCTTT
>CAZHHT010000191.1:0-5037 GCA_964532455.1 uncultured Anaerolineales bacterium | reverse complement strand
ATCAGAAAAAGCTATTCTCGAACAGGAACTTTCTAACCTGGAGCAAGAGAGCGCATCAATTTCCGGGATCCTGAATTCAATCCCGGCTCTAAAAGACGCCCTTTTGGAGAAGGAAGGGGGAATTTCCCAGGCTGAGAAAGATCTCCAGGCCCGTGATGAGAAAAAATTGGAACTGGAAGTAGCCCAGGAAAAACTGGCAGATGCCAAAGCGGAAAACCCACGTCTTTTCCAGGAGATGAAACAGCTTGAAAAGCGCATCCAGGATCTGGAACAAGCAGGTGGAGCTGATTGTCCGCTCTGCGGACAGCCAATGGGCGAGGCTGAGCGAAAGTCCCTGATCACAGATCTCAAGGAACAGGGAAAAGAAAAAGGAGATCGCTACCGGGAAAACAAAAACATCCTCGCTGAAGCTGACCAAAAAGTACAAAAACTTCAAGAGGAGATCTCCCGGCTCAGTAAGGCAGAAAAAGAACTCCGCAAATCCCGCCAGGAGTTTGACAGGCTAACCCTAGATCTCTCCCAGCTGGAAACCAAAAAAGATACCTGGAAACAAGTAGGGGCCAAGCGCCTGAAGGTGGTCCAAACCCAACTGGAGAAGAATACCTTTGCACCCGAAGCTCACAAAATACTGGCAAAGATCGATGACGGCCTCAAAACCATCGGGTATGACCCTGTCGAACACGACCAGGTCAGGGGACAGGTAACAGAAGGGGAAGAACTTCAGGACAAACTGGGGGAATTAGACAAAGCCCGGGCAGCGCTGGTCCCCCTGGAGCGCGATATCACTGACATCACAGAATCAATCGAAAAAGAACGAGAGGAACTGGACGAGATCTCAAAAACCCTGAAGCATAGCCTTGGGGTCTTTGATGACCTTTCTAAACATGCCCCGGACCTGCAAAAGGCTGAAAAAGAACTTCTGGACCTCAAAGAACAGGAAAACATCCTGCAGCGCCAGTTCGGCGCAGCCCAGCAAAAGGTCAATGTGCTGGAAACCCAGAAAGAAAGACTGACCGGCCTGGATGAAAAGCTGAACACCTTCCGGGGAAAAGTCCGCCTGCATAAGCAGCTCGAGGAAGCTTTTGGCAAGAACGGGGTGCCGGCACTGCTCATTGAACAGGCCTTACCCCAGATCGAGATCAAGGCTAATGAGATCCTCGGGCGCTTGAGTGACGGGGCAATGTCTGTCCGCTTCATCACCCAGCGGGAATACAAGGACTCAAAGCGTGCTGATCTCAAAGAAACCCTGGATATCCAGATCCAGGACCGGGCTGGAGTCCGGGATTACGAGATGTTTTCCGGCGGAGAATCCTTTCGGATCAACTTTGCGGTCCGGTTGGCCCTATCTCACGTGCTGGCCCAGCGGGCTGGTGCTCGCCTGCAGACCCTGGTCATTGACGAGGGGTTTGGTAGCCAGGACGAGATCGGCCGGCAGCGCTTGGTAGAGGCTATCTCCCTGGTCCGGGAAGACTACAAAAAGATTTTAGTGATCACCCATATCGAGCAGCTCAAGGATATCTTTTCCACCCAGCTGCAGGTAGAAAAGACACCTGAAGGCTCTGCGATCTCTATTCAATAGAAAAGGAGGTCACTGAAATATGTGCGAAGACGAATATTTTGATGAAGACGAGTTGGAAAATTTCATATGCCTGGATTGTGGGGTAAATACAGCGCTCAACAATGAATACTACATGCTGGAAAGCGAGGTGTGGCAGGAGGCTGTCCCGGATTTATGGGGCATGTTGTGTCTCAACTGTGTGGAGCTTCGGTTGGGTCGCCAGTTGTGGCCAGAAGATTTCATGGAGGCCCCTCTGAACTACATCCACGCGCGTTTGAGCGCTCTAGTATTGTCTCGTTTCTGCGGGATCCCGGATGATGAAGCGGACGAACTCCTTGAAATACTGAAAAACAACAAAGATGAAGCGACCCGGAGCATCGAACAGCTTCGTATCCGGAACATAAAAGGCCCAGACAAACCCTGAAGAAAATTTAAGGAAAAATCAGCACAACTAGCGAAAGGAGGGAACACGTTACATATATAGGAATATCCGTCCGGGGCTAAAATCAAGCCCCACCAGTGAAAAGGAAAGAAGGACAGCATGTGTTTACGATGGATTAGAAAAAGATTAGATAAGTGCAACCCGTCTGGGAAACCAGACTATCAAAACGTTTCTGCAGTAGAAGAGGAGCTGATCGAACGGGCTTTTGAGCTGGAAGAAAAAAGGCACCTTCTGTCGACCAGAAAAGAGATGGATAAGGTCCAGCTTGCTTTTTCCCGGATCCTGATGGCAGCCGCTATCCTGACCCTGGGATTGATCCTGCTCAGCTCGTTTGAGATCCCCTTTGTGAACGTAAGTCCCGAGATCGTAAAACTGATGATCAATGCGGTCATTGTGGAAATTACCGGCATTGTCAGCCTGGGACTCATGAAACACCTTGGTAAGGAAGAGAGTGATAAGAAAGAATAAACCAGCCTGGTAAAGGAGCGAATATCAAAACAAAACAAAATAAACCAATCTACACCTGAGCCCCCTGAATACCCCGGGGGCTCTTTTCTATTAACCCTTAGATATGGAGGAATAAAAATGAAAGGACTGAACAAAGTACAGCTTATCGGTAACCTAGGAAGGGATCCCGAGATCCGGCATACCCCGGAAGGCAAAATGGTCGCCAAGTTTTCAATGGCAGTAAATCGCACATTCAAAAACAAAGACGGGGACACTATTGATGACACCCAGTGGTTCAACGTCGAGGCTTGGACCGGTCTTGCGAAAGTCGTCGAAGATTACCTGAAATCAGGGGACCGGATCTACATCGAAGGCCGTCTGAAGACTGAAAAATACGAAAAAGACGGGGAGACCAAGTATTTCACCAAAGTTGTTGTCAAGGATATGATCATGCTTGGCAGCCCCCGATCCAATGGGCCTGACGTGGAAGAGGATGACATCCCGTTCTAACCCGTCCCCCCGCATACCAATTACCCATAGCCCCTCCCTCACAAGGAGGGGCTTTCTATATGTACATCCAAAAAGGATAAGAGATGGATATCGTACTGGATTACCCCAGCCCACTAGAGGAAGGGATCGTTGGGACATTTGCAGAGGATGTTGGCCTGACCAGGGAACCACATCAGAAATGTTTCAAAGGCCAGCTATTTTCCCAGGTCAGTAACTGTGGAAATATCCGGGTGGCAGTCACAGAGAAAAGGAACAGGATCGCCATCAGCACCCCCTATATGAACGCTCATTTACGTTCTTTCCAGCTGCTGATCATAGCGAAGTTAGCTGCCCGCCTTGGAAAAAAAGAAAAACCAAAATTGACATTCAGTCAGGAATTTGCCCACATGGACCTCTCACACTGGTTTCCTGAGGGAATTCAAGAGAAAAATCAAATCCACTTTGAAGGAGCATAACTATGCTGAAAATACTACATTTTGCAGACTCGCATATCGACATGGCCAACTACGGCCGCCAGGATCCGGAATCCGGACTTCCCCACCGGGTAATGGATTTTCTGAAATCTCTTGATGAGATCGTAAATGCTGCCATCTCGGAGCAGGTCGACTGCGTGATCTTTGCCGGTGATGCCTACAAAAACCGGGATCCAGCCCCGACCTTCCAGAGAGAGTGGGGGAAAAGGATCATGCGTCTTTCAGATGCACAGATCCCAACCATTCTGCTGGTAGGGAATCATGATGTTTCCCCCTCTGTTTCCCGGGCTCATGCCATGGAAGAGTTCTCCACCCTGCAGGTCCCTCACGTCCTGGTTGTGGATAAACCTGTGTTCCTGGGCCCTGAGGATCTGAAACCTCTCTGTCCATCAGGAAAAGAGCTCGATCTGCAGCTGATGGCGGTGCCCTGGGTGTCCCGATCCGGGCTGATGGCCTACCTGGACTTCCAAACACGTGATCTCGGACAGCTCTATGAAGAGATGGAAAAAAGGCTCTCCAATGTGCTCACTAAATGGCTCGATCAAGCTGATCCTTCCCTACCAAC
Organism: uncultured Anaerolineales bacterium; assembly: GCA_964532455.1. Lineage (GTDB taxonomy): Bacteria > Chloroflexota > Anaerolineae > Anaerolineales > UBA11858 > B10-G9. The sequence goes on along the minus strand of CAZHHT010000191.1, from coordinate 1,042 downwards.
GGTCCTTACCGCCCACGCTTCCGTAGAAGGAGCGGTCTATGGCGGGGAACGCACCGTTCTTCTTGGAAAGGATTTTGTACTGCCCAAATCTATGGTGGTCGACCCCCGGCTGGATTATGTGGCCCTGGGACATATCCACAAATCCCAGGATCTCAACAAAGGGAACCATCCGCCTGTGATCTATTCAGGATCGATCGAACGGGTAGACTTTGGGGAAGCGGGGGATGATAAGTTTTTTGTCCTGGCCGACATAGAGAAAGGCAAAACGAAAGTAGACTGGCGCAAACTTACTGGGATCCGTCCCTTTCAGGACCGCTACCTGAAGCTGGAATCCCAGCAGGACATCACCGATCAGGTTATAAACGATCTGCCGGCTCAAGGAGTGATGGAAGACGCAGTTGTCCGCCTGGTTCTGGAATATCCCCGGGCCTGGGTGCCCTTGATCGATGATGGGGTCATCCAGAAGCACGCTTCAGATGCTTTTGAGTTCCACTTGGTGAAACGTCCCCAGATGGATGAGCGGATCCGCCTTCCCCAGGACCAGACCGTGGGTGACCTGACTCCCTCTGAGCTGCTGGAAAAATACTGGAAGGCCAGCCATGTTCCAGAAGAGGATGTAGAGGTGCTTCAGGCGCTGGCTGCTGAGATCCTGGCTGACGAAGACGAAGCGGAAGAATAGGATGAGTGTATAGCCCTAATGTAACATGAGGTGCCGACTAAATTATAAGAGACAGAAAATGTAGTGATTAAGAGACTGTTCAGGGGTACAGAAAAAGAGCCCTGCTATCAAAGGGAGTTCTTATTCTGATGAAGATAAAAAATTTTGTCTAAAATTATTGTTGACATTTCTATAACTTGGTGCAGATCGGGTGCAAACAAATTGAGATCTGGGAAAGACAAGTGCATAATCCGGAGCATGTCGTCCGCTAAATCCGGAGCATGTCGTCCACTGAATCCGGAGCAAATCGTCCACCAAATCCGGAGCAAGTCGTCCACTTTTTGAGCAGTACCGGAATGGGTGGACGACATCAAACGGAATCCT
>CAZHHT010000190.1:0-5068 GCA_964532455.1 uncultured Anaerolineales bacterium | reverse complement strand
GACGCCAATGTCTCAGTGGGTTTAGCCAATCTGGAAGCTGCCGAAAGAGAATATGACAGGCTCAAAGATGGTCCTGATCCAGATGATATCACCATGGCAGAATCCCGCATTGCCGCAGCTCAGGCTTCCCTGGATATGGCGTCCATCACAGCGCCATTTGGCGGTGTGATGACCGCTGTGGATGTGCTGCCGGGAGATCTGGTTTCTCCAAACACCCTGGCTTTCCGGATTGATAATCTCAAGAATCTGTTGATTGATGTAGGAGTATCAGAAATTGATATTAACCAGATCAAGGTTGGCCAGCCTGTCATTTTAGCGTTTGATGCGGTTTTGGGAAAAGAATACCAAGGAGAGGTTGTGGAAGTTTCTCTAGTGGGTGCACAGCAGCAGGGATTGGTTTCTTTTGAAGTGACTATAGAGCTGCTTGACGCGGATGAAGATGTCCGTCCAGGATTAACCGCAGCTGTTGAGATAGTTGTCCGGCAGGTTGAGGATGCACTGCTGGTCCCAAATCGCGCAGTCCGCTGGGTTAATGGGGAGCAAGTAGTTTACCTGATATCTGATGGAGAGAACGTGAATATTTCGAACTTAGAGAGGGTTCCCATAACAATCGGGGCATCCTCCGATGAGTTTAGCGAATTGATTGATGGGGATATTAAGGAAGGGGATCTGGTAGTCCTTAACCCACCCAGTATAAACATATTTGAAGAGATGGAACCGGGCCATCCACCAGGCGGTAGCCCGTTTGGCCAATAAAAAAATTGAGGGAGCAGGAGAGAATCATGACCAAGTGGGTAGTTGATGCGGAGAATATCACCAAAGTGTACCAAATGGGTGAAGTGGAAGTTCATGCTTTGCGCGGCCTCTCTGTGAAAATCGCACCGGGAGAAATATTATCGATCATGGGTCCTTCGGGCTCGGGAAAGTCCACCTTGATGAATATTCTGGGCTGCCTGGATCGGCCGACCTCAGGGGAGTACAGCCTCAATGGAGAAAGTGTAGCAACATTATCTGACGACCAGTTAGCTGAGATTCGAAACCGGGGAGTAGGATTTGTTTTCCAAAGTTTTAACATGTTGCCCCGGGCAACAGCAATAGCTAATGTGGAACTGCCCATGCGTTACGCGGAATTAAACGGGCGGAACCGAAAGCAAGTCGCCAGGCAGGCATTAGAGGCAGTGGGACTCGGAGACCGGATTCACCACCGCCCAAATGAGCTGTCCGGTGGAGAGCAGCAGCGCGTTGCCATCGCCCGTGCCCTGGTAAATGATCCAGCCATCATTATGGCAGATGAGCCGACCGGGAACCTGGATACCAAATCAGGGGACGAGATTATGGAACTGCTTCGGAATCTCAACAACGAACGCGGAACGACCTTGATTATAGTGACCCACGACCCGGAAATCGCGGCGCTGACAAACAGAGTTATTTTGCTCAGGGATGGAAGGATTGAGGAGAAAAAATGAATTTTGGATCATCATTACTGGAAGCATTAGACAGCCTATCTTCTAACAAAATCCGGACCGGATTAACCATGCTGGGAATCATTATTGGTGTTGGAGCAGTGATTGCCATGCTTGCCATTGGAAATGGCACAGAACAAGCCATTGTCGGAGAAATTGAAGGAATAGGAACAAACCTACTATTTGTTCGCACAAACAGCGAAGAAGTAACGAATCCTCGACCACTGACTCTTCAGGATGCTGAAGCGCTCAACGACCCGGTCTTTGCACCCTCTGTGGCGGCGGCGGCCCCGATTGTTCAGGGACAGGTAGAGTTGACCTATGCAGGACAAGGCACCACGGCCAGTTTAGTTGGAGTCACTGAGGAATATGCTCTTGTGCAAACTGTCGAACTCTCGGAAGGTGAATTTTTTAACACCACTCAGGTTAATGGGTTGGCTTCAGCGGTAATCCTGGGCGCCAACGTGGCCGAGGATTTATTCGGGCGTTCTGACGGGTTGGTGGGTGAAACAGTTAGAGTATCCAGTCAACCTTTCCGGGTGGTCGCTATTTTGAAAAAAGAAGGTGGTTCTCAATTTGGATCCGGGGACGATCAGATTTTGATTCCCCTGACCACGGCCCAGGTGCGACTTTTACCGCAGACAGTAAAAAATAAAGTATCCATGATCTATGTTTCGGCAGTAGATGCGGATACCGTGAAATCAGCTGAGGAAGAAGTCGCCCTCATTCTTCGCGACCGGCACAATATAAAACTGACGGAAGACGATTTTTCGATCCTATCTCAGGAGATATTTCTGGATATGGCTTCAACTGTAACCGGAGTCTTCACGATCTTTCTCGGGGGAGTGGCAGGAATCAGCTTACTGGTGGGCGGCATCGGAATTATGAACATCATGCTGGTGTCAGTCACGGAACGTACCAAGGAGATCGGTTTGAGAAAAGCAGTAGGCGCAAAGAAAAATGACATTTTGGCTCAATTCCTGATTGAATCTTCTTTGTTAAGTCTCCTTGGCGGAGCTCTGGGGATTGTCCTGGGCTGGCTCTTAGGCTTGGGGGTGGGAAAGATTGCCGCAGCGAATGATTTCCTGTTAGCCCCCGCTATTACCATAAATGCGGTGTTGTTAGCGACGCTTTTCTCCGCGGCAGTTGGATTGTTTTTTGGGATTTATCCCGCCAACCGGGCTGCTCAGCTGGAGCCAATAGAGGCGTTGCGGAGCGAGTAATTTTCGAGGAGTCGTTTTAGAGTGAAAACAATAATCTCGATAATGTAGGTGAAATAATGGAAAGAATTCTAGTTGTTGACGATGATAGAGATATTGTTCGTCTGGTTAGATCTTACCTGGAGAAAGCAGGGTATCAAGTCATTACAGCACATGATGGTGAAACAGCCCTTCATATGCTCCGGAGAGAGCAGCCCCACTTATTGATTCTTGATTTGATGCTTCCCGATCGCGACGGCTGGGATGTAGCCCGTTTGGTTCGCTCAGATTCTCAGCTGGCAGCCACGCCAATTATCATGCTAACCGCCCGAGTGGAAGATAATGACAAAGTTGTAGGCTTGGAAATTGGCGCGGATGATTACATCACCAAACCGTTTAATCCCCGGGAAGTTGTGGCCAGGGTGCGGGCATTGTTGCGCCGCAGCCAACTTCAGCAAGGATCCCCGGCCCCAAAAAGTCTACAAGTAGGAAGCTTACATCTTGATGTCGGAAAAAGAGAACTTACCCTGCAAGGTGAAAATATTGATCTGACTCCTTCAGAATTTGAGTTGCTTAAAGTTCTAATGACAAACCCCGAGTTTGTCATAACCCGGGATGAACTGGCTGAGAAAGCCCTGGGGTACCGCTCGGAAGGAATAGGGCGAACGCTGGATTCCCATATTAAAAACCTGCGTCGCAAAATTGATCGCAATCCCAAAACCCATTCCTATATCCAGACTATTCACGGCATTGGGTATCGATTAAAGGACAGTTCATCATGAATCAAATGTGGGTGAGAATCAGCTTAACCTATGTTGTGATTGTGATCTTTTTGTTCATAATCCCAGTAGTCGTCTATCTGACACTCCAGGCGGAAGAAATAAACCTCGCTTATTTCGACAGAGAGGAAGTAATAGATAATATGGCGACAGAGGTAGGTCCGGTAAACCTATACGCCAGGTTGGTAAATTTTCCTAGAATGAAACTGGTTAGTGGTTTGTTTCGGGTTCTCTTGTCCATTTCCACGGTAGGTATCCTTGTAGGAGTTATCAGCAGTAGAGGGTTAGCTTCACCTCTGCATAATTTAGCTGAAGCGGCCAAAGCAGTCGGATCCCAGGACTTATCCCAACGCATTGAAGTTAAAGGAAGCGATGAGATCAGGGAAGTTGCCATTGCCTTTAATGCCATGGCGGAGGCGCTAGAAGAAGCAAACGAGCTTAGAAATAATATGCTAGCTGACATTGCTCATGAACTGCGGACCCCATTGACTGTAATCCAGGGAAATCTGCGGGCTATTCTCGACGATGTATATGAGTTGGATAAAGTTGAGGTGGCTCGTCTGTATGATCAGACCCGCCAGCTCTCGCGCCTGGTGGATGACTTACATGACCTGGCACTCTTAGAAGCCAAGCAGTTTTCATTAAACAGAAGCGACGTGGATCTTAGAGAACTAATCCAGAACGTTTCCGCTATTTATACACCAATTTTTGAACATCAAGCAGTCTCCCTGATCCTTGATCTCCCGGAAAGCGAGACTTCAATCCAGGGGGATTGTGCCCGTCTCACTCAATGTTTAAACAACCTGTTAAATAACGCCATTAGCCATACACCCAAGGGGGGAGAAGTTACAGTTCAATTATCTGCAGATGAGGATAAGGTGTTTCTATTTGTCAAGGATACCGGCATCGGCCTCGATGCAGAACATTTGCCTTTTGTTTTTGATCGATTTTACCGGGTAGATCTGGATCGAAATCGGAGAACCGGAGGATCGGGACTGGGATTGGCGATTACACATGCTCTGGTGGTCGCGCACGGAGGTAAGATTATGGCTGCCAGCGAAGGGAAAGACCAGGGAAGTGAATTTTCAATTCAATTTCCCCGCTGAAACAAAACCCGATTTAATGGAACTTTTTAACCCCTGGTTTCTAATTTTCCTGGGATATTAATTTATATCAAGCATTTTGGGCAAGTTGCTTGGAAAATAATCCAACAATCCCCACCGTACCGGCAATTAATTCAACCGGGATATCCATTTCTGACGCTTAAAGGAAGAAACCAAATCCCTTGATGGCACCAAACAAGGAGCTGGTTTTCTCTGTCGGGTGGAATTTTCACTGTATTCGGCACAGAGAGGCAGTTTGCGTCTCGACCGAACTAAGCAGATGGAATAAATATAGCAATCTAAATTCCCAACGCAGAGAATGATATTTTTGGTTATAATAGACTTCCCGACCGGAATACCCCGGGCTTTAAGAGGATTTTCCTGCTTTATTTCAGAGCTAACACCTGAATTTCTTTTCTGTGGATTCGAGGAAAGTTGTATATGGAACACATATTAATTATTATTCTCATTGCCCTGGCATTGATCTTCGACTTTCTAAATGGATTCCACGACAGCGCCAATGT
>CAZHHT010000189.1:0-5177 GCA_964532455.1 uncultured Anaerolineales bacterium | reverse complement strand
GATTTTGAAGACCGGGCAGCCCACCGGGACTCAACCACCCCCTTGAACACTGGCATTATATCTTTTCCAAGGACTTGTGTAAACTGCAAAAAAAACTAAAACCCCAGCCTGGTTTAGCGATATCTAACGGCCACAGTCTTTCCTGATTTAGAAAGTCCACTGAACGGGGTTCATGCTTGACAAGGGAGAGGACACTTGCTAAAATCACCCTCAGTAACTTAACAAGTACATACCGAAGGATTAATAGCGGCTGAACCTCAGTTTTCTGAGGTGACGAGGTGGAGGTTCTTCCCCGCGAGGGGAATGCTAAACTGCAGAAACTTGCAGTGAAGATCGAAGGATCAGCGGATGCCTCTGAAGCCCGGCCATGGGCTTCTTTATCCTTCCCGAAAAAAAGCGGCTCAAAACCATCTGGTGACGGAGGGGACAAAAGCCCTTTAATGGCCCAGAAGAATGAAATTTCAGCTTTCTGGATTAAAAAGGGAAGGGCTTGCCGTTGGACCTGATCAAGAATAAAAGGCACGCCTAGGCGTGCCTTTTTTTGTTAAATTGTTTTAACTGGCTGCCGGGTAGATTTATTGTTGACAGGTTCTCTTGTTCTTACTACTGGAGGAAATATGGATCACAAGGAATTAATATCGCGTGTCAAAGAAGATAATGTTAAATTTATTTCGCTGCAGTTTACTGATGTCACCGGATCGGTTAAAAGTGTGGATATCACACCTCAAAGACTTCCGGGAGCCCTGGAGGATGGGGTCTGGTTTGATGGATCTTCTGTAGAAGGATTTGCCCGGGTTCAGGAGAGTGATATGCGATTAGTACTGAATCCAGATACATATGCAGTATTACCGTGGAATCCTAAGGATTTGCAGAGGGCCCGGGTGTTTTGTGATATCTATAAACCGGACGGAAAACCTTTTGAGGGAGATCCCCGGGGGGCTCTGAAACGGATGCTGTCTACATTAGAAGAAAAGGGATGGGTATTTAATGTTGGCGCGGAACCCGAATTCTTTTTATTCAAAAGGAACGGAGAAGAAGAGATGCATCCGGTCCCTTATGACGTGGGTGGGTATTTTGATTTTTCCGCCCGGGATCAGGCAACTCTGGTCCGGACAGAGTTGATGCATGCGCTTAATGCGATGGGACTGGAAGTTGAAATGGGTCATCATGAGGTTGCCCGAGGACAGCATGAGATTGATTTCCAATATGGGGAAGCACTTAAAGCTGCGGACAATGTAATCACCATGAAGTATACGGTTAAAGCGATCGCTGCTAAATATGATTTAATTGCTTCATTTATGCCTAAACCGATATTCGGTGTTAATGGATCTGGGATGCACACACATCAGTCAATATTTAGCAAGAAAGGGGAGAACTTGTTCTATGATGCTGAGGATGAAAATCATCTCTCCAAGCTGGCTTACCACTTCCTCGCCGGGCAGCTAAAACATGCCCGGGGAATGTCCGCAATTCTTGCACCAATTGCCAATTCTTATAAACGCTTGGTCCCGGGGTATGAAGCTCCGGTATACATCGGATGGGCTCAGATAAACCGCTCCGCTTTAATCCGACTGCCGTGCTATACTACCGGCCGGAGCAAATCAATCCGACTGGAATTAAGATGCCCGGATCCGTCCGCAAACCCGTATATGGCTTTTGGCGCTATGCTGGCAGCTGGATTGGATGGAATAAACCAGGAATTAACCTGTCCCGCTCCATTAAACAATCTAAACATCTGGAATCTGAGTGAGGATGAACGGAAAGAAAAAGGTATCGCCTCCTTGCCGGGATCCCTGGCCGAAGCCATGCGTGAATTTGAAAGTAATGATGTGATAAAAGACGCCCTGGGTTCGACGATATGCGGTGTTTTCAGTCGGGCAAAATGGGCAGAAGTGTATGAATACCGGACTAGAGTGACAGATTGGGAAATCAGACGATATCTGGAATTAGCTTGAACAAATAACCCCTTGTTTTACCTTAAGGGGAGGTCTGGAAAGGTTGGTAAAGGGTGAATATGACTGTAGAAACAAAGTACATTCTGATTCAAACCAGTGGTAATGGGGACATCCAGGATATCACCTCCGAGGTGCAGTCCAAAATTTCGGATTGCAGCCTGGAAAATGGAATCGTCACAATCTTTACACCCTCAGCAACAAGCGGACTAACAACACTGGAGTTTGAACCTGGTTGTGTAGAGGACTTAAATCGTTTGTTTAATGACATTCTTCCACCAAACAGGGATTATGCCCATAATCAGCGGTGGGGAGATGGGAATGGACACAGTCATGCCAGGGCAGCTCTCCTGAAACCTTCGTTTACTGTCCCATTTGTTGAAAAGGAGTTGACTTTGGGGACCTGGCAGCAAATTGTCCTGGTTGATTTTGATACAAGGCATCGCCAACGAAAGTTGGTTGTTCAAATCCTGGGGGAATAATTCAGACAATCATCTAAAAAAAAGCCTGGAGTGATTTTCTCCAGGCTTTTTTTATATTCTAGTAGAGATTACGATGCTGGTTAAGTTTCAACTGCTTCTTCCGAAGAGGATTCCGGCAATTTGTAATCACGGTAAGCCAGCCACATTGATCCAATACCAATCAGGGTAACAAATATACCAATTGCAAGACCAAAAACCGGAATAGCCCTGAGGAAAGTGTAAAGCAGCACACCGATTATCATAGGCCAGATAGGTTGATTTTCAAACTTGGGCGCTAACCAACGGATGAGCAATTTCCCAACCATGTAAGCGACTACAATTTTACTGCCGTAAGATACCAGGAGTCCAAAGGCTGCCATGATCAAAGCCAGGCTTGAGAATCCAACCGTTAATACAACCTTAGACAGTTCACCCAGAGTGACTACTCCGAAGAATATCGCTCCGGCAATGATTAATCCTGTGACAATAAACGCGCCGAGATAAACGATCAGAACAGATACCAAACCCCATCCCAGGGAGGGCATTGATTCGCGTTCTGCTCTTTCGCTGACTCTGTTCAATAGCGCTGGCATCTGCCAGATAATTAATCCACCGAGCAGCATCAAGGTGATAAAGACACGAATTTGTTTTACTAACCAGGAGAGAGCCAAAGCAGTTGAGCCGACTCTGCCAACTTCGTCGGGATCTGATTGAGGATCCGTGTCAGGAACATATTCGAATGTGATCCCTCCCGCCGGGGAGATCTCAATTGCAGCAGACTGATCTACGGAACTTTTATATTCTAAAGCCCCCCCAATTTCTGCATCTTTTGAGATACGAATTCCAGAAGGCACAATGGTTTCTACGCCAGGAATGCCGGGGAAGAAATAAGTTTGCTGTTTTTCAGTTGTGCTGTCAACTTTAGCGATAACATCATTCCCTACAAAACCATCAATCTCCAGGGCACCGACTCCTGCTCGGACGTCCCGGCCAACATGGCCGGAAAGCAGGGCTTGATAGGCGCCAACCAGGAGATCCTTTTCCACAATTGATCCAGGTTCAGCGGATAAATTAAACCCGCCGTAATACAAATTCCGACCGATCTTTGCCTCAGATCCAAGGGTGAGTGTACTGGATCCCCCATAGACGCTACCATCCACGATGCCGTTTACCAGGACGGATTGAGCGCCCGTTACCAGGCTGCTGTGTATTGTGCCATTTACCTTAACCACAGAACCGAAAGCAAACACATCACCATTAACTGTGCCGTTGATTTCTACTTTATCTCCACTGATAAACAAATCATCATCAATGATCTCGTTCGCTCCAACTATGCCATCTTCATCAAATTCAACAGCTTTGGCAGTTACTGCGACCCCAAAACCCAATGTGAATACCAGGAAAAGAGGGATCAAGGTTATTAAAACCTTTCGTTTTGCAGACATAACAACTCCTTTTAACTTAAATTATTATTGCAGAAAGATATTTCTACCAGTAGTGTATACGTGAATAAGTTAAATAAGTTGCATTCCACCAGGTTGAATAGCTAAAGTTTAGTCAAATACACCATTATCCACGAAGAGCTCCAAAGTACTGGAAATGCGGGAGGTCAAGCGGATTTAGCGGGGAATGGAATCAGTGTTGATATATTTCTCCCAGTAGCGCTTGATGCCATCAGCAGACATGCCGGAAGGATTTGCTTTCTCAAATGAATCCAATGAGTTCTCATTTACTCCCAGAGTTATGGATCGGTTACATGCCCACTGGCTAAATTCCCCCCGAAGCTCATCTAACGGAAGGTCCAGCGGGATCGTTTTATTCATCCATTCCTCAGCTGCATCCAGTTCCTGTAATACTGTGTCCAGGTGCCAATCGACATCATCATAAATACCAAAGTGAGTCGGTGCGATTTTCGATATTCTTTCATTCTTTAATCGCTCTATGGATTTTCGCCACTTTGGAGGGTGAAATTCCGGCGGCGGCATGGGAACCCGCAAATGACGGGTACCCAAGTCACTGATCCGAACGCCACCAACATCCCCGCTGAAACAAATATCATCCAATAAATATGCCATGTGGTGATTAGCATGACCGGGAGTATCCAGGCTCCGGAAATTGTAAGAACCGATAGAAATTTCATCTCCATCAGTGAGGGAAGTCAATTGACCCTTGGGAACAGGCAAAAAATCACCCCAGAGGATATCCATCTGGTCCTTGTAGATCCGGGTCGCACTGGCAATTAACCGCGAAGGATCAAGCAGATGAGGTGCACCTCGTTCGTGGACAAAAATATGAGCACCGTGCCCGGCCAGCCACCCTGCTGCCCCAGCGTGATCAAGGTGGATATGGGTGAGTAGGACATGGGTAATTTCCTGCAGATCATACCCAAGATTATTCAGATTTTTTTGCAGCTGCGTTTGGGTTGACCCTGGACCGCTTTCAACCAGAATTATGCCATCCTGGTAGGGGATTAGATAACTGGCTATGGCGTTTTTGCAGTTTTGAAAGTTAAGATCCAGGGTAATAATTTCAGGTGATAAGGTCATAGTTATTTTCCAATTGGGATTGTTTGGTTTTTTATTCTAACATTATTATAGGTATCTCACGAGTGGATTTTTTTAAAATGGAACGCCAGATATCAGCATTTAAGGTTCACGCTTGATTAAGATACATGGAGAAGAATATATTATATCCTCATGATTTTGATTATATCGGTACCCATGATGACGATGGTGCCACCTTAACAAAAACTAAGTCCCTAAAA
>CAZHHT010000188.1:0-5215 GCA_964532455.1 uncultured Anaerolineales bacterium | reverse complement strand
CAAATTCTCTGGCTGTATAGGCCAACTCCTCCACGCCGGTTCCCCACTCATACAGCAAACCTTGACTGGAAATAAAGGAGATCAACTGATCATCAGTCGGTACGGGTTCTGCGGATAAAGGGTCAACATAATCCATCACCATGCCTAACGCCTGGAGGCCGCAAGTCACTTTACTTGCATCCTGGGTACGGAGCGGTATTGCCAGGCTCTTGACAGCTGTCCTGGTACCCTGGATTGACTGAGGCTTTAATTGAACGTACTCCGGAAGATTAATGAGAACAGGCAGCTGGATATCAAAAGCAGCGATGATGTCGGAGGGAAGGGTTTCCCCCTGATTTCCCTCCGACAAAACGACGTTCGGGTTAACCCCGAAAATCTCTGGTGCGGTTACTCGTTCCGGAGGCAGTGGAGTGGGTGAAGCGAGAAGATCCCCCTCCGCACTGACCAAAGACGGACCGGCAACCGCTGCCATTAACAAAAGTAAGCTTGCCACAAGATAACATTTCTTAATCATAAAACCCCCGTCAGCTGATCTCAATGCGACTGTAATGAAGCTTGATTTCCTAATACCCCCATTAACAAAATCATCCCGGTCTATTGATTATCCCCCACGTCGCCCGGGATGTAATTCCAGTGTACAATAATTAACGTTCCCTGTCAATAGTGTAGCTATTGTAAGATATTATTGCAATGTTTGAATCTGGCATCTAGAGTCATTGCGAGATCACAAAGTGAGTGCGGCAATCTCCTCGATGATTCCAGGAGATCGCTTCGCCTGGCTCGCGATGACAGACCTTCTGGAACCCCCTCTTGTCTTCCTGAGCCTTTCGCCTACTCCCTCAGCTAGCTCAGGGTCCGCTCAGGGTACTCAGGACAGGCTCGTGGCAATCTCCTCATTAACGGGCGTAGGGGCGACACGATGGGTCGCCCATTTATACTAGGCAAATTCGTGGAAATAAATTCTCCCGACACCTACCCGGCGAATAAATTTGCGGGCTATAGTAAGTAAGTCCCACTAAAGTAAGACTTCTTCCCCATTTGTCATCCTGAGCCCTGCGAAGGATCCATGATGAGATGGTAATCAATTGCAACCACAAGCTGTAAGTCTTTGTGTCTTGGTTTTTGAGCTCTCAATGGATTCCTCGTTCCTCGGAATGACAAAAAGAGCGTCCCCCAGTTTGTCATACTGAACCATTCGACGAAGTTTTTTCCACCCCTCCTGCCTGTACTGAGCCCATCGAAGTGAACAAAGTTGAAGGAAGCTTGTCAGCTAATCGTCAATCCATCAACGGCAATTCCACCGTAAACTTCGTCCCCTCTCCTTCTTCGCTTTCCACCACTATCGTTCCCCCATGAGCGCTTACCAGCTGGCGAGCAATGGCCAAGCCCAGACCGCTGCCTCCGCTAGCCCGGGAGCGGGTTTTATCTCCCTTCCAGAAGCGGTCAAACACATAAGGCAAGTCCTCCGCCGGGATTCCGGCACCAGAATCCTGAATGGTAATTTTTACTCCTGCGTCATTTTTATCCGCGCCTAAAATGATCTCCCCCCCTTCCGGTGTATACCGCAGTGCATTGGATACTAGGTTACCCACCACTTGATCCAGGCGGTGCCAGTCCCCTTCCAGGGTCAGTTCAGCTAACTCTTTCGGATAGTTCAACCGGATCTGGATTTTTCCTTCTTTCGCCTGACCGCTGAAACTGGTCACTACATCTTCCAGCAAATCCTTGACCAGCAGTGTTTGAAAGTTTAATTCCAGATTGCCGGTTTCTGCCAGGGAAAGGGTTTGCAGATCTTCCACCAGGTGCTGCAGCAGTCTGGTTTCTTCCAGCATGGATTTAAAATATTCAGGAGAAGCCTTGTATACCCCATCCAGGGCTCCTTCCAGGTTTCCCTGCAGGATGTGCAGCGGTGTGCGCAATTCGTGTGCAACATCTGCAGTTAAATTGCGCCGCTGTATTTCTGCATGCTGCAATTCCTCCGCCATGTGGTTAAAAGATTGGGCCAATTTGATAAACTCCTGGTCTCCTTTTTCCTCCACCCGGACACTGAAGTCTCCACTCGCCAGGGTTTCGGCTGCACCCATCACATCCGCCAGCGGGTTAACCCACCTGCGAATCCCCAGGGATCCAATCAACATCCCTATTATTGGCACCAGGAACGGCAAACTGCAGAAGATCAGCCGGCGCAAATCCCTGGAGCCTAACAGCTCCTGGTTGCCGCCAATCACCATCCCCAGAATCACACCCAGTACAACAAGGGGAATTCCGAGGAATAACAAAATGCCAAAAAACCGCCAGGTCATTTTTCGGCGCTGAAGTAGATGTGGACCAGCAAAATGCTCGAAGCCTGCCGCCCAGGGAGGTCCATGTTGACCGGGTTTCCACTCTTTTGGGAATTTACTGGACAGGATGCGGTGATGATCAGGATGTTTTCTCATTCAATGTCCACCTGGAATTTATATCCAAATCCGTAGACTGTTTGGATATAGATTGGATGCGCAGGGTCAGGTTCAATTTTCCGGCGTAGATTTTTGATATGGCTGTCCACGCTGCGGTCCACCCCGTCAAAAACTACACCATGTAATTTTTCCAACAGCTGCTCCCGACTCAAAGGTTGACCAGGGTGTTTAGCCAGGGTTTCCAGCAGCAGGAACTCACTCCGTGTCAGATGAATTATTTCACCCTTCAGACTAAGCTGTTTCCGGAGGAGATCCAACTCCAAATCCCCAACTATAAAGATTTCCTGCTGCAGAAGATTACCTTGCGTTCTCCGCAGCAGCGCACGCACGCGGGCTACCAATGCGCGGGGAGAAAACGGTTTAGTAATGTAATCGTCAGCGCCCAGTTCCAGACCGATCAACTGATCAGTTTCCTCTGCCCGGGCTGTGAGCATAATAATCGGCACATCAGACTCCCGTCTTATTGCCCGGCAGACATCCAGGCCATCCATCCCGGGCAGCATTAAATCCAGCACAATTAAGTCAGGATGCTCCTGGCGAGTTATAACCAGCGCTTGCTGCCCATCCCCGCTGGTGAGCACCTTAAAGCCGCTTTTCTCCAGGTAATCGCAAGCTAACTGGACAATTTTGGGTTCATCATCAACAACCAGAATGGTTTCATTCATAGCTAAACTTATCTAAAATCTTTGTCTTTAATAGGATAACACAGCTATCAGATCCACCGGGGCACTTCTTTCTGATACGCCAACCAGTCCTCACCAAATTGCTCCTCAAGTTTCTTTTCTTCTTGGCAAATAAACCGATAATGGACAAAAGCGGTAAATCCCGGCAGGACCAGAAAGGAAACCCAGGAATCCAATAAAATGGCAAAACCCAATAAGATGAAAACCATCCCCACATACATGGGATTTCTGGAATAACGAAAAACCCCATCTTTTATTAGCAGGGAGGATAATTCCCCGGGCTTGACTGTGGTTCGATGGATGTGAAATTGACGATCGGCCAGTATGTTGATCGTAATCCCCATTCCCAGGGGCAGGATACCAAGGAGGTTCCAGGGAGGAAAAATCAAATTAGCTGCAGGAATTATCCACTTCAGGATCAGGGTCAACAGCAAAATCAAGAGGAGAAAAAAGGGGGGATTAATTGATTTCAATGATCGGAAGTGTTTCATCATACCTCTGGGATAATCAGGTTTGTCGTGTTGCGGTGGAAGAGGGTTATGTTTCTGGAGTGGGCTATAGCTTGCCATTCCCTCTGGCATCTAAGCCAGCTGATGATTTCCTGATCTTCCTCATTATCCACTAAAAAATAACAAACATTTTTCTGGTCCAGGAGAAATTTCCATTGATTTGGGTTAAACCCAATTGAAGAATATTCAAGATTCATAATAACCAATTTACCTGAAGAAGCCGAGACACGGGAGCAATTTACCACTCCCATGTCAGGTCAAAATTCTTAGCTGGCTTCTTCTTCGTTTTCCGCTTCCGCGTCAGCAGGGCTGTCCTCATCCGCTGGTTTGCGATGGGGTGGATAAGGATACGGACCCCAATGACCCATATAATGCGGTCCACAGAAAGCGGGATGACCTCCAAATTTATGATACGGACCCCAATCTTCCCCATCCGGTCCACCTTCATCCTTCCAGCGTTTAAACATCACCAATCCGACAATGGAAATGATCAGTTTAATCAGCAGGATGCCGCCAAAGAAAACGGCCAATACCGTTAAGAATGAACCGCCCATGGCAAATGGGTGAGTGGCAAAACCTTTGGTATGCGGGTAGAACATCGGGGCGACAATTTCCCCGCCTTCTACTGCCGCACCCTGTACAAATCCCACTCGAAATGCTGAGCGGGTAATTGCAATACCTCCAGCGATCAACAGGAAGACCATCAAGATTCTAAAACCAATTGCCCATCCGGGGCGTCTGTAGAAAAACATTATTACCTCCTAATAGGTTCTGATTTACTTCTACAGTTCCCAGTATCGCTTTAAATTGTGGAAAAAAGATGGAGGAATTTAGGAAGATTAGGGGAGATTGGAAAGGCAGTTAACAGCAGTCAGTAGCTCTCTTCTCGTTATCCTGAGCCCCTCGATGAAGTTTATCCCGAGCATAGTCGAGGTGGTAGTCGAAGGGCTCAGGACAAGCGGAATGACAAAATAGAGCGACGTCCACTTGTCATCCTGAGCTCCGCGAAGGATCCATGATGAGATCAGAATCAAATACAACCACAATTTGTAAAACTTAGTGTCTTGGATTTTGAGCTTTTGATGGATTCCTCGTTCCTCGGAATGACAGGGTGTGGGGGCGACCCGCCGGGTCGCCCTTTTGTTAATTTACAATATCGCTCCAAGACCCGTCCCTTAGTAGGACCTCGGAGGTTGTGACTACCTCCGAGGTTGTTTTGGGTAATGGCAATCGCGGTTTTAACCACCGGGCAAGTACGGATGATAGTTCGACAATAAGATAATATCCAGATCCACCCTATGATACCCCGCCAGGGTGCTGCGCAAAATCATAGGGCAAAAAACTGCACCCTCTCCAAGGGCTTTCCTTTTTGTGTCATTGCAAGCATACCAAAGCAATTTCCTGTTAATGATGAGCTTACCGGGTACTTTTTCCACTTAACTATACACAGGATTTATCATACTAATGACAGTAATACGAAACATCTTCGATCAGGTAGTCCAGAATCAAAAAGGGGCTGTCCCAAAAGTAATTGGCACAGCCCCTTAAAATTTAATATAATGGG
>CAZHHT010000187.1:0-5244 GCA_964532455.1 uncultured Anaerolineales bacterium | reverse complement strand
GGTCAGTAGTGATTGCCTTGGAAGGAGCGGAGGGGAA
This sequence comes from uncultured Anaerolineales bacterium, assembly GCA_964532455.1. GTDB lineage: Bacteria > Chloroflexota > Anaerolineae > Anaerolineales > UBA11858 > B10-G9. Next base: position 5,207 of record CAZHHT010000187.1, on the reverse strand, counting down.
GGGACTGCAATTAGAAAATTATTACGGATTGGGAAAGAAGTATCCGGTTTTAGCAGCTGCCATGCTGGTGTTTATGCTGTCTTTCATCGGTGTGCCGCCAACAATCGGTTTTGTGGGGAAGTTTTATTTATTCCGGACAGTGCTGGAAGGTGGGTATACCTGGTTGGCAGTGATAGGGGTGTTGACTTCACTGCTGTCAGCTTATTATTATTTACGGGTAGTGGTGAATATGTACATGCGGGAAGGGGATCCTGAAATAACTCATGACCGCCTGGTCCAGCTGGTTTCCATAGTCGGGGCTCTCGCAGTAGTGCTGCTGAGTATTTTTGCCACACCACTTTTCCGCTGGGCGAGCCAGGCAGTATTAAATTTGTTCTAAAGACAAAATGGGGCTGTGTGAGTTTCGCGAAAGTCGTAGAAGATCAAATCCAGAATCTACCCGGCGGCTGCCCCGCCAGGAGACTACAACGCAAGGGTGTTTCATCCTGAGTTCATCCAAGGGCTTCGCGGAATTCGTTGAAGGTCAAATCCAGAATCTGTCCGGCGGCTGCCCCGCCAGGAGACTAAACTGCAAGGGTGTTTCATCCCGAGTTCATCTAAGGGCTTCGCGAAAGTCGTTGAAGGTCAAATTAAGAATCTGCCCGGCGACTGCCCCGCCAGGGTGCTGCGCAAAAGTCGCGGGCTAGATGAGAGAAACCGTCCCCAGGACGGTTATATATTTTGATGATATATCGTTTCTTTTATCAACATAGCAGCGCCGACGGAGGTCGACACTCGGTCAGAGCGCAGCCGAAGGCCCCAAGCCGGGATTTTAATCCCACGGCTGATATTTGTGGCAAACAGGAGATTACCGCGCCCGTTCTGAGTCCCTCGTCAAGCCTGTCCTGAGTGAAGGAGAAGTGAGCTAGGTCGAAGGGCTTCGCCGAAGTTGTAGAAAAGTAAGTCAAGATTCTACCCGGCGAATGAATTCGCGGGCTAGATGATGGAAACCGTCCCCAGGACGGTTTGTTTTTTGTTAATAGCAGTTTTTCTTTTGTATTGAAAATTCCCAGACCTTATTACAGGAGTCCGATAGATGGTGTTCTTTTTGGGCAGCAATGTACCTGGAGATCTTTGATAGATGTGATGGAGACACAGAAATAGCTGCATATCCTCCCTGCCACTTGAAGAAACTATCAGGACGAAAAATCTGGGCAATATAATGAGAGGAAGATCCTTTAATGGTTTTCACAAAATGTCCAATATTTGTCGCTGGAAGTAATTTCACTAATAGGTGTATGTGATTGGAGGTTCCGCCAATTTGCAGCAGTAAACCATTTTGCTGCCCGCATTTTTTTGCGATATAGCTGTATAAAATCGGTTCCAGTTTATCGTCAATCAGATCAAACCGATCCCAGGTGGCCCAAATCAGATGAATGTATATCCGTGAATAGGAAGCTCGCATAAATTTCCCCCTCATTATTGGATGCTAAATCTATCTCATTATTGATTATAGTACAGGTTCACACAAAAGTCCCACAGCGGTGGGACTTACTTTGCATAGCCCGTGAATTTATTCACCGGGCGATTGCGATTCGTGTTACGGGGTTCTGACTGAAGTCGTAGAAAGAGCTGGCGCTGGGCGTCCCTCTCCAGGGACGCCGGATGGTTAGCCTACCTACTGGGTTTCTCTGAAATTTCAGCGTTTACGGAGGTCGACGCTAGGCCAGAGCCCCTCGACATCACTTCGCTCTGATCAACGCAAACTCCGTCGAGGTAGTAGCCGAAACGTTCAGGATGACAGACAGGAGGTCGCTCTCTGTCGTCATTCCGAGGAACGAGGAATCCACTAAGAGCTCAAAAACCAAGACACCATGTCTTGCAGCTTATGATTGCATTTATTTCTGATCTCATCGTGGATCCTTCACTACGTTCAGGATGACAAACCGGAGAGAAGGGGCTGTCCCAAAAGTAAGGCGAGTGGTGGGGAACAAGCTTATTTCGCTAAATTTTACCCTCAGGGTGGGGAAAAATCCTCATAATTGATCAAATATTCATTTCATAGTGGGGGGTCTTTTGAGAAGTTTGGACTTATCAGACAGCCCCTTCTACCGAGTAGAAAGGTAAAGGTTAAACGATTATCCGTTTATTTATCTTTATCTTTATCTTTATCCTTTTCCTCTTTATCCTTGTCTTTTTTGTCTTTTACCTTATCTTCCTTGTCTTTTTTGTCTTTTACCTTATCGTCAACCTCCGCGGAAATATCTGAAGCCTGGAGGTTACCATCCTCCAGGGTAGTTGCAGCCACATCAACCTCAGACCCGATTTCCAGATCGCTATTTAAGCCGGAGACTGAGTCAACTTGAACAGAAATCCCTTTGATAATCCAGACGGATTCACCTTTTTTCTCAATGACACCACCAAACTCAACTTCTTCTTGACGGCCTTCCTCCAGCAATATTTCCACCTCAGACAAGCGTTCTTCCTCAATCGCCAGCACCAGATCCTGCCTGGCTTTTTGGTCAAATGTGAAAAACGCCCGGGTCTGTTCCAATCCCAGTTTAAGATCATAAAGAACATCTCCCGGGAGACTGGACGCGGAGGCATTGACAGTAAGAAAACCTCCCACCATGATCAACACCAAACCAACCACTGCAAATCGATAAATTGGAATCAGGCCCGTAGTTCTCTTAGCCTGAAGTAGTTTTGTTATACTCCCCAACCAGCGCCCTGTCAGACGGGATAAAGCCGGACCGCTTCCCTTTTGTCTGAAAGAGTTCACCTGCTGCATGTTATTCATCTCCGCCAGCAGCATGTTTTTCCCAGTCCGGAATCCGTCTTTGCTCGGCACAGGTTTGGGCAGCCTCCTGCCCATCAAAGCTGCCCGGACAAGCGGCTCCAGATGAACATTCAATGCGGGATAGGACTCCAGTACGTCCTGCAGCGATTCTCCCCGGTCAATGCGGCTTAAACAATCTTCCAAGATAAGGTCGAACCTATATCTGTTCATAGGCACTTTTCTTTTTCAACCATCTTTCCCAGGGAACGGAGAGCTCGACCTTGCAGGGCTCGTACCGCTCCTTCGCTTTTATTGATTAGTTCAGCTATATCCTGGATAGAACGACCCTCAACAAGGCGAAGGATGATAACGTGCTTCTGCTGCTCGTCCAGGTGGCGTAATGCTCTCTGGAAGTAGTTCAGTGAATCCTGGGATTGAACAGGTCCCTCTGGCTCATGCTGGTTTCTCCCCAGAAGCCGATCCTTAAATGTTAATTGATCACTTATATCATGGGTGCGATAATAATCAACCACCAGTTTCCTGGCAATGGTGTACAGCCAGGACAGGATGGATTTCCCCTGAACAATATAGGTTGGAAGGCGGCGGAGCATACGCATAAATACCACCGCAGTTAGAATCTCGGCAGTAAACCTGTCACTTACCCGATAAAAGATATAAGTATATATCTCCTGGTAATAGCACTCAAATAAAGTTCCAGCTGCCCGCCGGTCTCCCGCCTGGGCGCGATACAAGAGCGCTTTTTCATTGATATCCATCTGGAATCAATTTTCCCGCTTATCGAAGAATAAGCTGCTTTGTACTGTAAATTCTGCAAAGGATGTTTTTTCATTCTAACATAAGAAAAACACGAGCGGGACAATCCGTTGCCGGTCAACTGCAAGAGGTTTGCAATTCTGGTGTGTTTTTTGAGGGCAGGCGGCTTGAATCACTTCCTGGTGTTTTTGCACTAAACAAAGTTGTAATCTTGCGCTGCGCCAGACCCTTCGATGTAGTATGGCTGGCAGGGGCTTTCTTTTTTGTGTCATTGCTCTTAGAAACGCCGCAGTTGTGCCTGTACTGGACGAGAGTGAAGTGGAAGGCGAAGGGCGGCAACCTCCTGTTTGCCACGAATATCAGCCGGGGGATTAAAATCCAGGCTTGGGGCTGCGCCGTGCGTCGATCTGCATCGACGCTTAAGGTTTGGTTCATCCACGATCACTCGGTGAATACCCTTCGATATGCGCTCCTCTGTCGCGTTACTCAGGATGCCTGGTTTGAATTAATCTGTCATTGCGAGACAGCCGAAGGATGTCGCGGCAATCTCCCGAATTAACAGGAGATCGCTTCGTAAATTCGCGGGTAATGCAACGCAAGTCCACGATCGCCCGGCGATTAAAATCGCGGGCTAGGTAAAGTAAGTCCCACTAAAGTGAGACTCATACTTTGTTTTTCATCCTAAGGGAACCGAAGGATCCATACATAGAACAAAGAACCAGAACGATACCTGGACACGATTGATCAAAAAGGATGCAAAATTTATTCTCTTCCTATCTTGCCCTCCCCCTCACCTTCCATTACACTTATCATAACTATATTTGCAGTTCTAACTCAAATAATGAGGGATTGTTCAAATGAAATATTGGGTAGGGATAACCGACAATGATTGGTATCACTATCTCGCGGAAAGGAAGCCGGACGAGGTCAATTTTTGGCGACCAGGTGGAGGGCACTTTCGAGCAATCCGGCAGTACAATCCCTTTTTATTCAAATTGCATAGCCCAGAAAACTTCATTGTTGGTGGAGGTTTCTTTGTCCGGTCAACCGAACTGCCTCTCTCTTTAGCTTGGGATGTTTTTCTCGAAAATAACGGTATGGAGACTCAGGAGGATTTCTACCAGAAAATAAAACATTACCGGGATCAGCGTGGCAATATGACTCCCAACCCCATCATAGGATGCATTGTCCTCACCCAACCCTTCTTTTTCCCAGGGAAAGATTGGATACCAATCCCTGAAGATTGGGCAGCAAATATCGTTCGGGGAAAAACCTACAACACAGAAACTGCAATTGGCAATAGATTGTGGGATCAAATCCAAATCAGGTTAAAAGATATTCCCATTGAATCTAGTAAAACTGCAATCGCCGATAAACCACGATTTGGTGAAGAGTATCTTGTTAGACCAAGGTTGGGTCAGGGCGGATTCAGAGTAGTGGTCACAGATGCCTATCAGAGACGTTGTGCTATGACCGGGGAAAAAGCCCTGCCAGTACTTCAGGCATCCCATATAAAACCGTACGCAAAATCAGGCCCCCATGATATCCAGAATGGGTTGCTGCTGCGAGCTGATCTGCACATTCTCTTTGATCAGGGATACCTGACGGTTACAGAAGACCATCACATAGAAGCCAGCCGCCGTATGAAAAACGACTTCGATAACGGACAGGAATA
>CAZHHT010000186.1:0-5270 GCA_964532455.1 uncultured Anaerolineales bacterium | reverse complement strand
CGACTTTGACGTGCAACCCTGTTTCTTCCCATACTTCACGCTTACAAGCTTCGGTGACACTCTCGCCTGGGTCTAATCCACCTCCCGGTAAACACCAGAGGTCGTTATCGGTGCGGCGGGTAAGCAGTATCTTCTCCCTTGATGGATTAAAGATCGTAGCAGAACAACCGGTTCTGAGCTTGCCTGTTCTCCCAATACGATCCCCATAAATAATTTTTGCCATATCATTTCTCCAACAGATTATCTCAATAATGATCAGCAAATCAGTAAATTATGGAATATTTCTCACTCATTAGTCACGGATCTACTAATTTGCTGTTTTCTCCTGCCCCCGCTTCTTGCTACATCATCGGCTCCATCATCAAGACGGGATGGCCTACCGCTTCCAGAGAAAGCAGAATCTCATCCTCGCTGACAGTGTTTTGCTCTGTGGCGATCATATCCACAAAACCACGTATCCCCGCTTCGGTGGCGAGGGCTTCCAACACAGGGCGCAGCTCCTCTCGCAGGGCATGATTCATCCACACAATCCGCCGCCAGCCCCCTTCAGCCGAGATGAATTTATGCGTACCCAAAGCGCGTTTGCTGTGACCTAAAAAGCCAGGCGTGGGCACACCCGCTCCGACCATTTCATATAACATGGCCCAATCCATGCCGCTGGGAGTCATGCCCTCGTAGGTGTGTTCGATCACCATGACGCCATTGGAGAGCGGGAGCATGGCGGTGACGCACTCGAAATCACCGCAGGCCGATCCGGGATCTTGTATGAGGCTGTAAAGACTGTAGGCCGAGATTGCACTGCCCGATTCTTGCCGTGCGATCTGGTTGACGCTTTCCCATTGGCCTATTTGGGCGTCCAGTAAGCCTTCTTTTTTGACTGCTTTGTTTGAGCCGACAGGTTGAATACTGACTGCGGCGCGGGCATCCATCCAGTCTACTGCACCACATGCTCCTGGGTGTTCCGGGCTAATGATGCACAGGTGCCCGGCGGCAATTGTCTGGCATAAGTTGCAAGTGTAAAAGGTGTCCACATCTTCATCGACTAGGTTGCCCAGGCGTTTATCACGCTTCTCGTAAATAGCTTGGGCTTTCTCTTGGATGGCCTGGATTTGAGCTGGTTCGGTGGTAATTGAAATCTGAACGCGGCTGAGGATATTGCCAAATTCATTGTGCAGACGGGCGTGCAGTATCTCTCCTAAATGGCGTAAACTCAGCCCCTTGTCAATGGCTTTTTGAGCAATGCGCAGGGTAACCATCGAGCGTTGTCCCCGGTGCATGACGCCATCTGCGTCATTCAATATCGTTTCGATTTGCCTTTCCAAGACCGGCTCAAAGTCGGGCTGCATCTCCCGACCGCTGACTTCAATCAGCATGGCGTAGGGTTGATTGCCCTTCGCGGCTATGTCTAAATCCGGCCCGATGAGTGTGACATGCCCATCTACGATGTCTTGCCCAGTAATGACCAATTCGACACCGGTGAGACAGGCCCCACAAGAATCGTCACGCACGGTCTGGCCGGAAAAATCGGAATTGTAGGCCACGGGCAATTCCGGCAAGGGAACCTGAATTATTAGGCCGCGTTCTTCGATGCCAATCTGGACGATATCGTGGAGTTCAACGCCCCCGATGGCAGCCCGGTAGTCAGCCGAAAATTTCCAATCTTCTACGGATTGCGGCAATTGGGAGTTGCTTAATAAAGGGCAGCCAAAGGAGAGGGCGGCCTCCGCCAAACCCAAACGTTCAGGCGTCGCTTCGCCCAGCAGGAGGGTAAAGCCGAATAATCGCTCCCGGGCGTAGCGCAGCACGTCATCAGGTTCGTTTATGTTCCCGAATGTCTGTGCCACACAGGCAATGCAGCCCAAAGCCTTGGTCATGTGCAGGGGGACAATGTGGGAATCCCAGCCCAGTGATATACCTGCCTCTTGTAAAGTGTTTTGCAGCGTATCTTCAATAACAAAGACCACAATTTGCCGCTTGTTCAATGATTCAAGAATCGGCAGGGCTTGCGTAGTATCGTTGCCTATCAGTAGGGTATAGCCGGGAATCGAGCCATCAATGAAAGCAAGTCCTTGTTGACGCGCTTTGCCAGAGTCAGCCGAATCCGCTGCGGAAAAAATATCGATAGAATTTAACACAATTACTCCAATTTTGTTAGTCGTTTAATATTTGCATCCAGCAGTCAGGGCGCAGGTTGAACATGGGCACCTGTTTTTGATATTCCCGGTAGGCGTCGCCGAATTTACGAATCGCTTCCGGTTCTTCGCCAAACTTGATCATCACCAGCATAAAGAGTGTTTCCAATGGAGCAACAACTAGGATAAAAGTCGGGGAACCTAAGATCAAAGCCACAGCCCAGGGGAAGAAAAGCAGTCCCAGATGCATGGGGTGGCGCATACAGCCATAGACTCCAGTGGTGACCAATTTGTTGGTTTCCATGCGGGGAATATCGCCTTCACGACCCATACGGGCTAACAAACGGCCAGTATGCCGGCTGATACGCATGACGAGACGCAGCAGCAATACACCAACGACCAGGGTCACTGTGTGGAAAACAAGGTTGGCAAACAGCTCGGGGAACCAACGCAAATCCAACCAGATGCTTAATATGCCGCCACCAATCAACATAAGGGCCCAAATCAACATGCGCAGCATAGTTTAATTCCTTCCTTTTTTACGTGCTGCTAGCAGCCGTACGTATCCAAGATAGTGGGGATGGGTATGGAATTCATCAAACCCCTGTTCCCTCAGGATGGCTTGTAAATCCCGGCTAATAAAATCGGTCGCCAGGGGACATTCCATATTGAAAACGAAGCGGACTAGCCAGGGCGAGTGTTCCAGATCGAACTCGTTGTAATCCAGGATGATAAACTCGCCGCCGGGTCGCAAGGCGCGTTGGGCATTGGCAATGATTTTCAGGCGGTCTTCCTGAATGAAACCATGCAGGACAAAGGAAATGAAGACCTTGTCGAATTCGCCCAGGTAGGGCAGCGACTCATCGACACGCTGGTTTTCAATGGTGACGTAGGGATGACCGGCGAAACGGCGTTGAGCTTGCTCTAGCATCTCCGGGCCTATATCCAGCCCCAGCACGCGTCCGTCTTTGGAGAGATATTTGTTCATCAGGCTGATATTACGCCCGGTACCAGCTCCCAGCACCAGGATTTCGTCATTAGGCTGGATCTGCATTTCCTGCACCGCACGGTGGATAAAGAAGGGATACGTGCCGCCGGTGATTGTGTTCATGAAAAAGTCATAATGGCGCGCTTCTGAACCGGTAACTTCTACTTTAGAAACGGACCGGTCGTTGTATGTGGTGTTCATTTTTTCTCCTGAGTGAATAGTGTCGCATGTAAAAATGTATCTACTTTCTCCCAAAATGGGGGATGGTTATGGCAATTGCTGTGTCCTTTTCCAGGGACAACCCACAAGCGGGTTTGTGTGGGATTACCAGCCTCCGCGAGCGCCTGCCCCTGAGCAAGAGGAACGGTCTCATCTTCATCGCCGTGGATTAAAAGAATCGCAGCGTTTGTCCGGGCAATATTCTTCACGGGGGCAATTTTGTCGAAATCCAATCTGAAGCGCAAACGCATGTACCCTAGGATTACCTTAGCCATGGAATTGGGAATATGCCGCTTCTGGAATTCATAATTCATTACTGCCACCGGATGGGAAATTGCCCCGACGGTGACAACGCTTTTGATACGGGCATCCCAACCAGCCGCATTGATGGCCGCACCTCCGCCAATGGAAAGTCCCAGGACCCCGATGTTGTCTGAGGATGTCAGGTCGCTTTTGGCGAGGAAATCCACTACTGCAAGAGTGTCCTCCGAAAAAGATCCCACTGTGGGATGTTTTTCGGAGGAACTGCTGCCATGATTGCGTGCATCAAACGCCAGCAGGTTATAGCCCAGCGGGTGCAATTTTCGTATATATGGCATCATGCGAGCCAGGTTGCGCCCCCATCCGTGGAGTAAAATCAACGTCGGCGCGTCCGGCAAGGTTGGTATCCACCAGCCATAAAGTTGAGTGTCTTTGACCGAAGGAATATGAATCTCGTCAAACAGTATTTCATATTTTTCCGGCGTAACAAGATGGGTCTTTTTCTCATATCGATACATACGTTCAATTAGCTGATCGATGGAAAATATGAACAAGATGAGGACAATTAATATCCAGAAGAAGGTCACGATTTATTCCAATGTGGGTTGTTCAACTAAAAGCATAGGCAGCGCACCGAAGGATGGTGCAGTGTCTAAATTCTGCCCACCCAATCCGTATGCGATACGCTTGTCCTCGGATGGCATATCTTCGGCTGCGATAAATTTTGGGGACAGCGCAGCCAGGACAGCTGCCCCACCAGGAGTCACGAGTTCACTGGAAACAGTCCCGGATTGATAGGGGATTTTGTACTGCTCAAAAATGGCCTGCACTGTCAACTCAAGGGCATACTCAGCGCCAGTGTTCACCGGCGATGTACATACTGCTGTTTCGCAATCCACGTTCAAGTGCTGCAATCCAAGTGCGATACCAGTCAGCAAACCAACCAGGATTTGGGGTTGGCCTAAAGTTCCAGAACCGCCCGGGTGGGCATGAGGTATGCCCAGGCGGTGCAATTCAAGATGATCGCTACCTTCCAGCCAGCCATCGTTTCCAACATCCTCTTCATCAGCCATGCCATCAAGGGTTTGAATATACGGTTTTATGTCCAGGACAGGTGTACCATCAAAGAGATCAAGTGGGCCGGTGTAGATGCGTTTACCTTCAACACGGTGCAGCCTGACCCGTGTCAGGCCGATGGGGCTGGGGCGGTTGGGGGAGCGAGTGGCAAATGTACCGTAGCGTTTGGTGTCATCTTTCCAGGGTGGGCGTATGGTGATTTCAGGCTCCAGCGACTTATCTAAATAAGACAAAATAAAGATATGGCTGAATGTGTTTAATGCCTGCATTGCCGTCGCGTATTGGGATTCAACCTGAATATAAAATTCGCCATCATTCACATTTTCAGGCTGGGGTTGGTAAGGGGCTTTGTGTTTGTATGGCGTGTGTGCCGTGCCGATGATGGGCAAGGAGACGGTTTGTTTGGGAGAAAGGGAGGCAGCCTGGGTTTTAGCGGCGAGAAGAATAGAAAGTACGCGCTGGGCAAAACTGGCAAAGATATCTTCTACACCTGCCTGGGATAAGGACTTTTCCAGAAAAGCAGGCATTTCTTCCCAGGGGAGAGGCTCCTTCTCTTCCAGGGGGGTGAGGTGCAAACGGTGAGCAAGAGTCTC
>CAZHHT010000185.1:0-5322 GCA_964532455.1 uncultured Anaerolineales bacterium | reverse complement strand
TTGTGTAAATGGATGTAATGGTTGGTCACAGCGGACACCTGTCTTCAAAGCGTATGGTCAGCTGGTTGAGGATCAGGGGCCAATTAGCCAGCGGCATAGTCCACTTTTTGGTGATATCCATCGTGGCCAGGTAGAGCAATTTTCTGACAGCCTGTTCAGTGGGGAAAGACGACTTGTTTTTCAAAACTTTACGTAACTGGCGATGATAACCTTCGACGGTATTGGTCGTATAGATCAGCCGCCTGATTTCTTTGGGGAACTCAAAAAAGGTAGCCAGCTCCTCCCAGTTGTTCTGCCAGGATTTGACCGCAGCCCCATATTTTCCGCCCCATTTTTCTTCCAGATTGAGCAGATTGGCTTCAGCCTCTTCCCGGGTGGCTGCCTTGTAGATGGTTTTGAGATCCGCCGTGAAAGCCTTGCGATCCTTCCAGACTACATATTTCAGACTGGCCCGGATTTGATGGATGATACAGCGCTGGGTTTTGGTTTTTGGAAAAACAGCCTGAATTGCATCTGAAAATCCTGGCAAACCATCAATGGAGGCAATGAAAATATCCTCCACTCCCCGGGTTTGCAGGTCGGTTATCACCGAGAGCCAGAAATTAGCTCCCTCCCCGCCATCCCCTATCCAATGACCAAAAACCTCCTTGTGCCCCTCTAAATCGATACCTAAAACGTTGTAGACGGCCACATTCTCGATCTTGCCGTCCCGCTTGAGTTTGATATGGAGCGCGTCCAGGTAAACGATCGTGTAAATGGGAGCCAGGGGCCGGTTTTGCCATCCTTCCACCAGTTCCCAGACCTTGTCGGTGATCTTGCTGATCGTGCTGGGAGAAACATCGATCCCGTACAACTCTTCCAGCATATCCTGGATATCCCTGGTGGATGTGCCTTTGGCGTACATGGCAATGATCTTCTGTTCAATCTCGTTGCTGTTTTTCTTCAGCAGCTCTGATTGGAACTCGCCGTTGCGGTCCCGCGGCACCCTGATCTTGGCATCACCCCCGGAGGTGCGCATGGAACTTTCATAGTAACCATTGCGGTTATTACCCGAGTTGCGTCCCGCAGCTTCATAACGCTCGTAGCCCAGCTCATCAGTCAGTTCAGCTTCTAGCATTTGCTCTACTGTTTCTGAAAAAAGTCGGGCGAAGATGCCGTCTTTTCCGTAGAAGTCATCGATGGATGTAGCTTTCCCCAATTCTCGGATCACATCCTCAGCGCCTGGCATGTTCTTTTTATTGTCTTGGTCTGTGGTATTCTTTTTGTGTGTCATGGATTTTTTCCTTTTAGTCTAGATTGATTAGGATAATCCATTTACACAATTTATTCTACACTCTCCCAAATTCTGGAAGTTGTTCTTAAAAATTTTGGCCAAGCGGTCAAAAAAACTCCTTCGTATTGTAGAAAAAAGCCAATCATTTCCCCGAATACAAATAGGCCATATATTTAAAATTCCCCGGGCGATTATAAAATGATTTGATGTTAGCAAAACTCGCTAAATTACTTGACTTAAGCTGAGTGATAACAAAGTGTCCGGTTACCGGACAGTCTCTTGAATGAACAGGGGTTGGTAGAGCCTGGATCAAAGTGTTCACTTAGCGGACAGACCTGACAAGGAAATCAAATAGTAACACTTCAACTCATTAGGATTTTTGGAGTCCCTTGCTCCTTTATTGGTATATCATGTAGCTTACGTTAACAAAATTAATTAATCACTTCATTTGACTTTAGCTGGAAATCTATTACATATTCCATAAACTTGATATTGGGATTAACCATCAGGGCGAATTTGAGTTTTTCAGACATTTCCTTAGCGATTATTAATCCTTCTACCTTGTCTCCCTCTCCTGCCAGGTTAGATTTAACCCAACCCATATATCGGTTAACTTGGCCCATCGTTTGATCACTTGCTTGGTTTCTTTTTAATTCCAGTACTAGCCACCTTGAGTCGGTTTTATGCTTTGCAAGAAGGTCGATTCGTCCAATCTCTGTATAATATTCCATTCCCACAACTTCATCTTCTTCTTCATATAATTTCCAATTTCCCAAGGCTTTTACCCGATTCCAATTATCGAAGAGAAATTGTTGAAGATACCTTTCCATTCCAAACCCAGGTAAGTTGACAGTTTCAGGTTTCGAAGAGTCTTCCGTGACTTCCTCTCTTGCTGAAGGTAGTGACCTCAAATTTGGTTCTTCTTCTTTGCGGACACCCCACCATATACCATCCATAGTCCACAAATCGAGTTGCAACCTTTCAGATAATTCAAGAAGTATCTCATTAATCGCTGTATATTTTTCCGAAAATGGAGCTGTAGTCTTGATTTTAGGCCAAACGTTTAGGGTCTTCATACCTGATTCTGCTGTGCCATTCCATACGCCGTATTTGTCCGGATACATAATTAGCAAGATAGGGGTTATGATTGCTTTGCTTAATCCTTTTATCCAGGGATCCTTGCCTTTTGGTCGAAGTGCATTCATGCGCTGTTTGAGAGAAACATTTTCGTCTACTAGATGTAAAAGAGCTTCCCGAAGAGCAGCCATATCAGATGTAATGATTGTTTGCTGCCTATAGAGTGGTGTCCAGTGCTGATTATTTTCAAATTTTAGAAATGATAAGAACTCTTCTTTTGTCAATTCTGGGAGATGATCCGGATTGAATATGGCTTGATAACGATTGATAACTTGGTCTTTGGCACCAAACATGGACGCGAATTCTTGGGAATGCTTGACCTTTTCGTAAATACGCTGCAATTCATCAACAGCTGGATCTTATTTTCAGATATTCCTGAGATTTCCATATGTTATCTCCATAGAGGTATTGATTATTTTGATGTTGAATCTTTTCCGCATTGGTTATTATATAATACGATAAGCCGATAGATAATTGGCAATATTGTCCCATATACGGTCTATATCTCGCATCTTATCAATCAATAGACTAACTAGTAATAATAATAGGAAAAAATTATGACAGCAGGTCTGAGCAGGTTAGTTGTCCATCGGAAAACAGGTGATGAGAAGCTGCATGCTGATGGAGATCATATAGGTCCCACATTACTTAATTTTTGGAAATGGAGTATGTCCGATTTAGTTAGCAATGTCACTAGAGGGGTTCTCGCTGAATTTATTGTTGCTGTTGGGCTAGGTGTAAATTATCATGCGGTCCGTGACGAATGGGATGCTTATGATTTAGAAACAAATATTGGCATTAAGATTGAAGTCAAATCTGCCGCTTTTGTTCAAAGTTGGTATCAAAAAAAACTATCGAACATTTCATTCAGAACTCCAAAAACCCTTGTCTGGGATCCTGACACTAATACTAGGAGCAAGGAACCATCCCGTATAGCTGATGTGTATGTATTTGCATTACTAGCACATAAGGAAAAGAAAAGCATTGATCCGCTAAATGTGAACCAATGGAAATTTTTTGTTGTGCCGACTGTTAAATTGGACAATAGGACAAGAAGCCAGCACTCAATAACCTTGAAATCCCTTGAATCCATTACCGGAGGATCTGTTGGTTTTGCCAACCATGAACTTGCGGTGGAGGATGCTTACCAAGCTCAAAATTAAATGCTCGCTAATCTCAGGTCCAGCGGATGCTGGGGGATTCGTCGCTTAGCTCATCTGTTCTGTTCATACTAATCTCTTTTGTCTCGATTACGTATAAGGTACTTTATAATACAGACAAGCAGATAATAGGCAAGATTGCGCATTATCATTAGGTTTGTTGCACATTTTTCATTGAAAACCATGATCCAAAATTACGGTTGGATAAGTTGTCGTGAGACATTTTATGACTCTCTTGAGAAGGGAGATGTCGTCCTTAATAAGACGAATATTTGGGAAAATTCTGGGGGTTTACCAAAATCAGGGAAAGTTATTGGAGAAATCCCTCATGGCTCAAGAGTAAATATCATCGATGAAGATCTTATTGGCAAGGATAGTTTCTATAAAATATCAGATGATGATATTTCTGGTTGGATACATGAATCGTTTATCGTTTGGAATTGGTCAAATTTTACATTTATTGGAAAACTAACACCGGCTAATGTATGTGATGAGCTAGATTTCTATAAAGAAGAATTTGGAACATCAATCACAATTAAAGAAAACAATTTTGCTATCGTCACCGAAGGTGATCCATCACGTTTTGATGACATTGAAATATCTGTTATTCGTTTTATTAATAGGATAGTAAATGCGCTTGCTCCATTTAAGCAATTAGCTTTACAAATTGATATTTCAAATTGGATAGAAGTTCCATTAGATACTATGGTTAAGGCAACGACCGGAAAGCGCTCTCGCATCTGGAATCGGTTCGACAAAGCAAGGGATGGATTCGGACAGCATTAGAAAAAACGGGTCGTATCTGATAAGCTCCTTATAGACAAAGCACACAAAAGGAGGAGCTTGTGAAAACAGAAACGACCCGCATAAATGAGTATAACGCAATACGACCGCACCTTTACATGGCTTTTGAACTCAGTCAAGCTGAATGGAAACTGGGCTTTACGATTGGGTTCGGACAACAAGCACGTATACGCACTATCAATGCCAGGGATCTGGAAGCCCTGGAGTTCGAAGTCAAGGCGGCAAAAAAGCGCTTTGGCTTGCCTGAAGATACGCCAGTCTTGAGCTGCTACGAAGCAGGCAGAGATGGCTTCTGGATTTATCGCTTTCTGCAGACGAGTGGCGTTGAAAATCTTGTGGTGGATTCTTCGAGCATTGAAGTCAATCGAAAAGCCAGACGAGCGAAGACCGATAAACTGGATACAGGCAAACTGCTGACAATGCTGATGCGCTATCATCAAGGTGAGACCAAAGTCTGGAGTGTGGTAAACGTCCCCAGCCCAGAGGCAGAAGACAATCGCCATCTTCACCGGGAGTTGGGAACCTTGAAATCTGAGCGCACTCGACACATCAATCGTATCAAGGGCTTTCTTGCTGGACAGGGAATTTGTATGATAGTTACGGACGATTTCCTTGAACGGCTAGATATGATCCAATTGTGGGACGGTTCTCTTTTACTGCCTGGACTGCGAGCTCGTCTGGAGCGCGAATATGAGCGGATGCAGTTCGTAGAAGAGCAAATCAAAACCCTGGAAGCTGAGCGGCTAGACCTGATCCGCCACTCGGTCAGACCTGATATCGAACAAGTACGCCAACTGCTGCGTTTGAAAGGCATTGGGGTGGCAAGTTCCTGGCTGTACGTTATGGAGTTCTTCGCCT
This sequence comes from uncultured Anaerolineales bacterium, assembly GCA_964532455.1. GTDB lineage: Bacteria > Chloroflexota > Anaerolineae > Anaerolineales > UBA11858 > B10-G9. Next base: position 90 of record CAZHHT010000185.1, on the reverse strand, counting down.
GGCGCAATTTCCGCAATCGGCGAGAAGTAGGAGCTCTGGCTGGATTAACTCCTACACCTTTTCAGAGTGGTTCTGATTCCAGAGAGCAGG
>CAZHHT010000184.1:0-5471 GCA_964532455.1 uncultured Anaerolineales bacterium | reverse complement strand
GCCTAAACCCCCGGTCAAGTCACCCCGCCGGGAGCCATCCTACCAGCCGCTTTCAGCCCGGGGAAGAGACTAACAATAATACTTAACGATTATGTTTTCTTCTCCTTCCTCCTCTGACGCGCAGGCAGCCCAAACCCGACCATCAGGCTGCCTGCTGCGTTTTCTACTTCCGCCTGTTTCTGTAATCTTAGTCGGGATTGGTTTAGCCCTGTTCCTCAGCCAGATTCAGGTTGACCTAGTCGAGACAGCTCCCCTACCCGAAGAAATATCCAGTCTTTCACCTAAACAACTAGCGCCCTTATTTAGCCCGGAAGTTCTAGCCTGGGAAGAAAATATTTTGAATTGGAGCGAAAAATATCATTTAGATCCCAACCTGATTGCGACCGTGATGCAGATTGAATCCTGCGGATATTCCAAGGCAAAATCCTCAGCTGGTGCGATGGGACTGTTCCAGGTTATGCCTTACCACTTTAAGGAAGGGGAGGATCCATATCAGCCTGGCACCAACGCTCGCAGAGGACTCAGTTATCTCAGGCAGGCATTAGAGTCTGGAGGCAATACTCGCTTAGCCCTGGCAGGATATAACGGGGGAATTAACGGAGCCCAGAATCCGGAGGAGTACTGGCCGGATGAAACGCTTCGTTATCTGTATTGGGGGGTAAGAATTTATAAAGATGCCAAAGAGGGAAAAGAGCACAGTCCAAGATTGGAGGAATGGTTAAATAGTGGGGGAAATTCCTTATGCCTTGCTGCCAGAAATGAAAAATAGTGCTGATTCTTTATACGTTTCGTGTTCTCGGCTTTCTATCTTTCGCAATACAAAAAATCGTTCTAGATAATTAATTTTCATTTTATTAATGTACCGCTGTCCTAAAAAAAGCAAGCGATTAAAATCGCAGCTAGGGGCTGCCCTTCGTCCTCGCTTCGCTCCACTCAGGACGGACACCAGGCCTCGATCTTCATTGACGCCTTGGTCCTATTGAAACCCGGCAAATTGATGAACCATTCAGCATCCCTGAAGAGAGAGTTTATCGAAGGACTCAGCACCAGCTTATTCTACGACTTTCGCGAAGCATCCTGTAAGGGCAGTCGGAACTCTCTAAAGTATCAGCCGACAGATCCTTCAAGTGAGCAGGCAAGTCTACCTTAATCAGTATTCCAGTCTGGTAAATTAAGTTGATATTTGAGAAAAACGCTAAGCTGTGTTTTTATCCAGAGTAGTGAATTTTTAAAAAAAGGCTGCCCTCCAGTGTAATACACCGGGGCAGCCTTTCTGAACCCAGTTGATAAATTAAGCAAGCTCGACAGTCGCGCCAGCTTCTTCTAGTTGTTTTTTAGCTTCTTCCGCTGCTTCTTTTCCAGCAGCTTCAAGAATCTTACCATCTTTTGTTTCTGCCATTTCTTTGGCATCTTTCAGACCAAAGCTTGTGATGGCCCGGATTGCCTTAATCACTTCAATCTTCTTGGGTCCGGTGTCCTTGATGACAACATCAAATTCGGTTTTTGCTTCACCGGCATCCCCACCGTCACCGCCAGCGGCAACTGCTGCCACTGCTACGGGAGCAGCAGCGGATACGCCCCATTCTTCTTCCAGCATAGTCACTAATTCAGCTGCTTCCAGAACGGTTAGTTTACTTAATTGATCCTTAATTTTTTCAATATCTGCCATTTTATTCTCCTTTTATCGGTATCTTGACCGTAATTATTAAATTTAATCTTTCTAGACTGCTGGCTCTTTTTCTGAGTATGATTTGAGCACAGCGGCCACTTGCCGACCAGGTTCTGCAAGGGTCCGGACAAGTTGGGATGCAGGCGCTAAGATTGTACTCAACAGTTTTGCCCGCATTGCTTCCATGGAAGGTAGTTCTGCCAGGGCAACAATTTCTTCTACTGTAATCAGGCGTTCAGCCAGATATCCGCTCTTAATCTCGATGGTTCCGAACTCTTTGGAAAAGTCCTTGATAACCTTTGCGAGACCGGTTGGATTCTGATATGAAACACCGAGCGCTGTAGGACCGATAAATACATCTTTATTCCATTCCCGTCCGCTTTCTTCGAATGCTCGCTTAGCTAGAGTATTCTTGATAATGTGGAACTCACCGCCGGATTCTCTGATGTCTCTGCGGAGATCACTGATAGCCTTGACAGACAATCCACGGTAATGAGTTAAAATCAACCCATCACTTTCTTTTAACCATTTTTTGTACTGTTCTACGAGTTCTTCTTTCTGCTGTTTTGAAATAGCCAAAGTATTTCACCTCCTTCAAATCGGGTTCAGCCTTATCTGCATAACAAAAAGTCTTTACCTCACCAGTTGAGGTAAAGACTTCAAATTCAATCAACTTTAAAGTATTCTCTACCTGAGCTGGAAATTAAGTTTTCAGAGAAAACACCAGCTGTCTCTGGTAATTAAGCTTCTGTTATTTCCTGTTTTTATGGAAACGGTATTGTTTACTCAGTTTCCATTTCTGCAGCCAGTACCGGGTCTACAATAATGCCAGGACCCATACTCGCCGATATTACTACCTTCTTGATATACTGACCTTTTGTCGACGCAGGTCTGTTTGATACCACCGATTCCATTAACGCACTCATATTATCATGTAATTGCTCAGCTGAGAAGGATACTTTCCCAATTGGGATATGAATATTAGCGGTTTTATCGACTCTATACTCAATCCTACCTAATTTTGCTTCCTCAATCACTCGCGGCAGGTCTTCACCGGGGATCATGGTACCGGCTTTGGGATTGGGCATCATGCCCCGGGGTCCCAGAACTGGACCCAGTTTTCCAACTTTACCCATCATATTGGGGGTAGCCAGCGCAACATCAAAATCAAACCATCCACCTTCGATTTTATTGATCAAATCATCGCCATCAGCAATGTAGTCTGCTCCGGCTTCCCGGGCTTTGGCCGCATCCTCACCCTGGGCAAATACCAGGACGCGAACGGTTTTTCCCAAACCATGGGGAAGATTTACCAGATCACGGACAATTTGATCCGCATGGCGGGGGTCAACACCTAAACGAACATGGATTTCCAATGTCTCATCGAACTTGGCATAGGCTAATTCCTTGGCTAGAGTCACAGCTTCCAGGGGTGTGTATTTCTTGGATCGATCTACTTTATCAAATGCTTCTCGATAATTCTTACCGTGTTTTGCCATTAATAACTCCTTGTGGTACGAGCGGATTATTTATCCTCCCACGAGAATTTAGTCTGCTATTATAATACCCATATTTTTCGCTGTGCCTTCAATCTGGCGCATTGCGCCTTCGATGTCAACAGCATTTAGATCTTTCATCTTTGTTTGTGCAATTTCCTTGAGCTGATCCCTGGTGATTTCACCAACAACTTCCTTATTGGGTTCAGCTGCACCCTTTTCAATCCCGGCAGCTTTCTTTAACAAAACTGCAGCTGGTGATGTGCGCAGCACAAACTTATAAGAACCGTCAGAAAATATTGTGATGTCTGCTGGGATGATATCTCCCATCCGATCTGATGTCCTGGCATTATATTCTTTACAAAAGGCCATCAAGTTGATCCCATGCGCTGCCAGCGCAGGACCAATCGGAGGAGCAGGATTTGCCTTCCCCGCTTCAATCTGTAATCGTACGTTTGCTTTTACTTTTTTTGACACAATTTTCTCCTTCGTGGTGCTAGCGGACAGTTAATCTGTCCTCCCACAAATGAATAATACAACTAGGCTTCTTCTACCTGCAGGAAATCTAATTCTACAGGAGTTTCCCTACCAAAGAAATTAACCATGATCCGGACTGTCGCCCGTTCCATGTCAATCTTGGATACTTTTCCATAAAAATCTTCAAATGGTCCATCCACGATCCGCACTCGTTCTCCCTGCCTGAAGGTAACGTTGATCCGGGGTAATTCGGATTCCATCCGCTTGAGGATTCGAGCCACTTCTTCGGGCTGCAGTGCCGTGGGGTCGTTTCCCATGCCTACAAATCCGGTGACACCCGGTGTGTTGCGAACCATATACCAGGATTCTTCTGTTAATGTCATATTTACCAGAATGTATCCCGGGAATACTTTTTTCTCAACTGTCTGTCGTTCCCCATTTTTGATATTAACTTCATCTTCTGTGGGGACGACTACATCGAAGATCAAGTCATCCATACCCATAGACTCAATTCGCTGCAGGATGTTATGCCGGACTTTGTCTTCATTACCAGAGTAGCAGTGGACCACATACCAAGCTCGCCCGTCATCTTTTACCGGTTCAGGAATGACACTGTATTCCGCTGAAAGTTCTGATTCATCCTGAACTGGTTCTTCCTGTTCGGCTGCAGCGTGTTTTTCCGCTTCACCATCAACAGGTTCATCCAGTTCGGCCTGTTCGGCCACTACCGGCTCATCCGCCTTAACTGCAACGAGTTCTTCCAGTTCGGCCACACCGGATTCATCCAGTTCGGCCTCTACTGGCTTATCAACCTCAACTGCAAACAGTTCTTCCGCTTCCGCCACAGCAAGATCTTCCTGTTCGGCCTCTACTAGCTCATCCACCTCAACTGCAACGAGTTCTTCCAGTTCGGCCACACCGGATTCATCCAGTTCGGCCTCTACTGGCTTATCAACCTCAACTGCAAACAGTTCTTCCGCTTCCGCCACAGCAAGATCTTCCTGTTCGGCCTGTTCGGCCTCAACAGGTTCTTCTGTATCAGACGCAGCAAGATCTGCTGGATCCGGAAGGAGCTGTCCCATTTCTTCTTCTATTTGTTCTTCGTTCTCGTTAATATCCATATTCCATTCTTCCAGGAACAAGTGTTTGGATTTTACGCGCCCAGGATTAAACCGAACATCCTGGAAAATAAAAAGTCCAATATTCCCAAAAAAGCTCCCACGATAACAATCACAATGATGACTACCTTGGTGAGATTAATCGCTTCTATTTTGGTCGGCCAGGTGACTTTCCGTAATTCTGCAGTAGTCTCCCGATAAAATCCTCGGATACCGCCCTTTTTTGTTCGCTGTTTAGCCACATCTAACTCCTTCTACGGTCAAAACGCCGCCCTGAGAGACGGCGTCAAGCAAATGAAATAGGCAGGCCAGGTAGGAATCGAACCCACAACCCCCGGTTTTGGAGACCGGTGCTCTGCCAATTGAGCTACTGGCCTAAAGATGGGTGGCGGGTGATTGCCGCCATTCAATTCACACCGGCGATCACCTCATCAGTCCTTACTTCGTTTCTCGATGCAGTGTATGTTTCCGGCATCTCGGACAGAATTTATTCAGCTCGAGCCGGTTAGGATCATTTCTTTTATTTTTTTCAGACGTGTAATTCCGCTCGTTGCACTCAGTACAAGCCAAGGTAATTACTGGTCTAATTCCTTTTTTTCTTGCCATAACTAGTATACCAGTCCCAATAATTTAGAAAAGACTACCCCAGGATATCGGTGACCACGCCGGATGCAACCGTGAGACCACCTTCTCGAATAGCGAACTTTCCAC
>CAZHHT010000183.1:0-5700 GCA_964532455.1 uncultured Anaerolineales bacterium | reverse complement strand
TCAACCTTGATTATGTGGCGGCTTCGCGCCACATCAATCCTTAACCGTTATCTATAACCTGAGCTTATGTAATGAACAGTGCTATCGGAAGAGCTCACCCTTCCTGAGTAGTCCTCAACGAATATCGAAGGGTCAGGTGACACAAGAGTTAGCTGGTATAACAGCCAAACTGCAGCCTCAGGGGATAAAACCCTATCATTATCTTCCTGCTTGGACCTCAATCCACCGCGAGTAACGGAGATGATGCGGCTGGCGTTACTCCAACCACTCAAATGATTCGCCTATTAATTTCCCGTCCAGTGGAGGATCCGGCAAAACAGCAACAACTTCATCGAAGAAGGATTGGGGCTCGAAGGTTTTTTCCGCGGTCATAACCCCCCTGTCTTGAATTTCACCTCGCAGGATTTTGCGAACAGCAACAACCAACGCCACACTTGTTAGGAAATACCCTCCCACATCCCACATGGAGCTGGTAAACCAGCAGCTATAACGTGCCGCGCGACCATCTTTTCGACCCACAGCACGTGCCCAAGTTTTCGGGATTAGGACAAAGTCGTCTGGGAGCGTCAGAAAGCGTTGAGGATCACTCTCGGCTTTTTCTAGCAGGGAGTCAAGAACAGTGTTAGCATCAATCTTTCCCTCGAGCATACGAAGAGATAGCTCACAGAGCATGTTGTGAAGCTGGGGTGGTAGTGGGCTGAATCCCTCTCCACTGGTGATATCCTGGAAAGATCATATGGCAGTGATCCAAAGAGTGGATCGCTGCTCAGATAAGGGGATGCGGTGATCGTGCCTCCTTGCAGTAGTGGTATGTCCAAGCCGCATCTGATTGGATCCAGGTCGACCCATTGGCCATCCTGGTAATCAAGCACGGATTTCAATCCGCTTTCCTGCATAAGCTGCAACATCCATGCGGTGCTCTCCGTGAAATCGTGAAGAGCGGCCAGGCTCTGCTGCGGCTCCTCGAGCCATTGTCGGGGTGTCAGATCCCGCCCTCGCTGAAAGTCGTACATGCTGGCATCCCCGAGCTGCAGTTGTTCTACCTCCGATAGCTGTCGCGCCACATGTACTCCCATCAGATTTGTGATCGAAGGGTGGACGCCATTGGCGACAATAGCTGTAATGTCAGCAGCCTTAGCTTCGGAAGTAAGCGACAGCGCCTGTTCGAGAACATCTCCAAATGCTACATCGCAGTAGTGAGCGTTATTGTGTATCGCAGCACGGATGGATGGAAGCACAAATTCATTGTCCGCAGCATTCACGATTAGGTCGTATCCTTCCATTAAGGAAATCAGCTTCTGTTCATCACTGCCATCAGCCTGGATTGCGATGGCTTTCTCGCCGATAACTGTGGCAGCCTTTTCTGCCTTATTTAGATTCCTTCCAACAATAGCTATCTCAGTAACCAGATCATTTTGTGCAAGCAGCTTGTTTGCTGGTAATCCCACTTTGCCATAACCTCCTAAAACAAAGACTTTCATAACATTTCTCCATATCTAGCTAGCGGTTATTAGTTGAGCAGCCTGACGCTAATTATTTTTCTTATGCTGGATAACTGGAATCGAGAGCTATGTAGGATTGGAATATATCAAACAATAACTATGGTCGTAACCACCACCGTAATTATCCCAAGTTACAATTATTTCACCTTCAAAATGGAGCACCTGAGAAATTTCTTTGGCAATATCCCAGGCAAGAATTGTCACATTTCCTCTTTTTTTTATATTTGCAACTTCTACAACAACCTTTGCGTTATTTGCCATTAATTGAGCCATCTGTTTATAAATGGATCGCATATCTTTAAGATATGCACTATAGCCTTTTCCTTTTGTTGTATATGCTGTGAAAGGGTTTTCCCAATCGGTTTTGCTCATATAAGGCGGCGAGGTGATTGAGAAGTTGAAGGTTGGTAAGTTATATGATTTAAGTTTACGTGAATCCCCATGAATGATATTGGCTGGTTGCTTTAACTTCGATTTAATATACCGAACTTGACCTTCATCATATTCTATGCCGAAGGGGATTCTTCCCATCGCTTCGGCTACAAGTAACGTGGTTCCAAATCCAGCAAATGGATCAAATACTGTATCCTTCTCCTGGGTATATTCATTTAAAAAATACTCTACGAGACCCTCTGAATAACGAACATCATCGTCTTGAAATTCCACCGGGAGCTCAAATCTATTTGTATTTTCCAGCTGAATATATGTTCGCATGATAGATAATACAGATTATTAGTCTGATATTTATAATCTGGAAATATTGTTGGATATCTGTATTATAGAACAAAAATATCGCTATCCGATAAGAATAGCGGTTCTGTTTTATGTGTGGGCAGTATAGGATTCGAACGGCAAATAAAGTTAAGTCGATGTGTTCTTGATAAGCATTCTTATCATAGGGACTCATGACCCTCGGGTTATAAGCCCAAATCCAGTACGGTATCAATCTGTAAATGTTTTTAGGGAAAAAAATAGAGGGAAAGTGGACCCGGCAGGAATCGAACCTGCGACCTGGTGGATAACGGCTTATAACCAACCGGGCGATTATTTGGTACAAATTATTGAGAGATAACGGATGCGCTCAACTGCCCTGAGCGGAGTGTAGCGGTGATGATTGGTCAGGTGGAACAAAAGTTAGGCCCTTATCTAGGGCTAAATATCAAATGCCCATTCTCCTGCGCGCATGACTGGTTCGGTTGCTCCATCGGACATCAGCCCATCTACATCCATCTCACCAGATCCAAACATGAAGTCAACATGAATCAAGCTGTCATTACCACCAGCTTGTGCGAATTCTTCATCAGACATTGCCACTCCACCTTCAAGAGAGGATCGATATGCATTTCCTAATGCAAGGTGATTGGAAGCATTTTCATCATATAACGTGTTTAAAAATATGAAGCCTAATTGAGAGATCGGCGATTGGTGGGGAACCAATGCGACCTCACCCAGAGATTTGGCATGCTCATCGGTTTCTAGCAAATTGCGCAATGTTTCTTCACCTTTTTCTGCGGAAAAATTAACAACTTTTCCTTCAGAAAAAGTCAAGCTGAAATTCTCAATCAGGTTGCCTTGACAGCTAAGTGGTTTGGTTGCAGTTACAGTACCTTCAATCTTATTTTTGTGAGGTAATGTATATACTTCTTCTGTGGGCAAATTGGCTAAGAAAGAAATATCCGACAGGGTTTTGCCACTACCACTCTCCCAAATGTGTCCCTCAGGTAAACCAATAGAAAGGTTTGTGCCCTGCCCCTTAAATTCTAATGATGAGTACTGTTTCTCTGTGAGGTTTTTTGCTCTTTTTTCAAGATTGTTAACCTGACGTTTCCAATAAACGGCTGGATCAGGTTCATCTATTCGGCACACCTCAAAGACCGCATCCCACAATCGCACTTCTGCATCATGTGGTGTATTCTTTGGAAAAACTTTTGTAGCCCAATCTGGTGTAGGTGGAACTACAACGGACCATTGTACAGAATTTTTCGCCAGATGGTCTAGTATTGGTTTAAGATTATTAGCTACAGTCCGGGCAGCAATCGCGACAAATTCAGGGTCCTGATCCTTTAATAATTCAGGGTTTCTGCCGCCAATGACTAAGGATGCATCTCCACGCTCAATACAATGCAGTCTACCTTCTGTACTCCAGGTAGCGAATTCTTCAAAAGAATCGCGGGGCGCATTCTGAAACCTGATCTTATCCAGCTGTTCGTCTAACCATAGGACTGACACTAATCTGCTCCCATTTTTATAGGCACTTTTCACCACTTGTCTTACGAGGGGAGCGACATCTAGTGAAAACGCAACAAGAAAAAGTCGCTGTTCAGGCTGAAGATTTAATCCAACTTTGACGATCAACTCTGCATATTTTGTAAGTTTTTGTTCAAAATCTTGGATTTCCATTTGTTTTATTCCTCCAGATTATATTCACATAAAGTATGCCGTTTTGATAAAAAAACAATGCTTTTTGATTTTGGCATTGTTTTTTGGAATGTATCTTGATTAGTGTGGGAACTATTTACTTAATTTGTGTAATTTGATAGTAGCATAATAAAAAATAATTTCAATGCGTAGAATGGATCAACCTGGTTAAAAAATCGCCCGACGGATTCGGCAAGCAATTCTGGTGAGCTTAATAGGATACGAAACTGTAACCATTTGGATAAAGGCTCCAATACAGTACGGTATATGTTATTAGTGAAAAATGAAGGGTATTAGTGGGCCCGGCAGGATTTAAGAGCGAGGGTGAATTCCAGACACCCATCGCTCTCCCATATGCTCCTGCACATGGATCAGGCGATGGCGGGATATGATCCCTTTTCGCCTTGATCCCGAGATCAAGGATCGAGGGGCGAACCTGCCCAAAGGTGGCGGATAAAGGCTTTATTCCAGCACGGCTATATTTTTGTATTTGACTACTACCGTTGACGTAATGCCCAGTGGTTACAGCTCAGAGAGCTATCACCTTCAGGTAGTAACTCTCTTTATCGCGCCGCTTTGCTAGCTGGGTCTGGATTCACGCGGGGTTAGTTTGCTCTTTTTAATCAAGAGAAAATTGCTTTCTTGAATTCACCTTTTGGAATTACGCTGGTATTTTTCGCAATGTCCACCATTTGCATGTATTTTTCTGACTTATCCACATCCGGCGTATCAATTTTGTACTTCCAAAAACGCCATGTTGATGTCAAGATTGCAGCCCATTCAATGCACAATTGTAAACTGTCTTTTTCTATGTCTTCTAGTAACCTAACTTCTTGATATCCATCTACCAAAGCTCGCACTTTTTTGATAACAATATCTGTTCCTTCGCTGCATAATCCTACAACCGCCATCCCTAAATCATATATCTTATATATCCGGCTCACGTCTTCAAAATCAAGGATGGCTTTGAAATTCTCATCTTCAAATAATACGTTATCGGAAAATATATCACCATGAACCAACCCAACTGGTAACTGAGACGGTAATTTCTCGATTAGATAACGATATCTTTGTCCCACCCAGGTTTTATAATTTCGATCAATTTCTTGCTCCATAAATTTAGGGAAGGTTATCTCTACATATGAATGTTTATCCGGCAAATAATCTGGTACCGGAATTTCATGCAATTTCGCCAATGCTAACCCCACTTGTTTTGCTTTTTCATTATCTATTTCAGCTTCTACATACCCGGTTATATATGGCTTCACCAAAACCGACTTTTCGTGATATTTTGTAAGCACTTCCCCGTTTGCCAATTTTTGTAATCGTGGTGCAGGAAATTTATGTTTCTCCAACAGCAACATTACTTTACTAATATACGCTACACGATTTGGCTCGATCTCAAAAACTGTGAGAACATACTTCCCGTGATTTGTATTTAGTAAATAATTTGAATTCCCTGCCCCTTGTTCTATTGGCTCATAATTGAATAATTGGAGTTTATATCTCCCCGCTATCTCTCGAATTTCATCTTCTAATAGTTTTGTGTAAATGGCCATTATATAATTTGTCATCTGCCCCGTTCAGATATTCCTATTATTTTTTTACAAACTAACAGTTTAGCTCACCTGGTGCCGGGGCGAGCTATTAATGATAACGATTTGAGCAGTCTGACGCTAATTATTTTTCTTATGCTGGATAACTGGGTAAGTAGTTATATCCATTGGTTCTGATAACGGTTAAGGATTGATGTGGCGCGAAGCCGCCACATAATCAAGGT
>CAZHHT010000182.1:0-5710 GCA_964532455.1 uncultured Anaerolineales bacterium | reverse complement strand
GTCAAAAGCGGCGAAAACACGCGCAACCTGTACGATAACCAAATACCGGCGATGGGCAGTGATACACAACGGATATCTTCAAAGGGTCAATAATAAATGTCAGCAATTCTCTCTCGCACCCAAAGCTCAATGGGTCATCAATATTAGAGTGTTTATCCATTCCAGAGGGAAAACACTCTCTATTGTGGAAACACACAGAGTAAAACCAGTCTATCTATTCCATAGAGCCTATCAATTCTACCAGTTTACACCAGCGGTCAGTTGAGATGAAGCTATTGAGATCAAGCGTTCCTTCTCGCGCTGTAAAACATCTCCGATCATCTCTTGCATAACAGTGTAACCAGGTGCAACAAGACGTTGCCCTGTCAAATAGGCCATTAATTCACGGAATATGTAAACAGGACGACTGCTAATGCGCGCCACCTGTTGTGCTTTTCTCCGCAGCAGCTGCCATTCCTCATCGCCACAAGAACGATAATGCAATAGCTCCAGAATAAGACGCTGCTGTTTGAGGCGAGTGACTTTGCTAATGTCTAAATCGTGAAGGACAAAGTCAGGAAAATAGGTGCGTTGTACGTAGTAGGCATCAATTGACACCTGCTGTATATTCAAAACAAAGAATTGTTGCCGGGCTTTGAAGTATCCGAGCTGCAAGATGTAATAGAGGTAAGATTTATAGCCATGCAATTGGGATAACAGTGCTTTTTCAGGTGGTGAAAGCGAAAAATAGAATGTGCGGTCCTCATCATCAAAAACAGGCAAGCCATAAACCGCTTCTATTTCATCTGTCTCCAAATTTTTTAATCGCTTTGTTCCTGCTTTGTGGGATTTTTCTTCAGCCATACGCACCCGCTCCTCAAACCTGTTTAATAAAGTGGTCTTTCTGGATGTGCGATTTTCCTTGTCCTATTCTATGCCCCCTGGCTGTTTTCAATTACTTTGGGCTCTAGAGACCACGTCTGTGGTGAGTATGGTTCTTATTTGATATATGCGTTTCAGTTCTGCTAGCCAAAGGCTAACAGAACAAATAGACGCTCTCAAATTACTCAATGATCTATAGAGGTTTGATCAGAATATTGATACCAGAAATGCCTCTGGGCGTCTATTATTTTATAGACTGGGGCAATTGCTCAATTTACAATAGAAATCGGGGAAGAACAACAAGAACGCATTCCCTATGTCAAAGAGAGGCTTGACAAGTTTGGTACGTGAAAGAAATTAGAAATCCGTGTTACAGAAACATCGCCTCTGACCATTTTAGTCAAATATTGCTGCAAAAGCAGGTTGTTCTAAACTGGAATATACCTTTTTGGGGGGATATGCAAAAATACCCTAGATATGACCATTGCGCTTAAAAGCGTTCTCTCTGTGAAAATTTTGTCCTTTTTGGCCAAGAAGTCCTAAAAACGGCTGTTGGGTTGGCTTCTGTTAAAATTAGCTCTATAATTTACTCGATAGGTTTATCATTAAGTTCAGAGGTATCTCTCAATGGCTAATAATCTGCAAGAGATCTAAGGCTGCCAAAAATGCCTTGCAGCGGGATACGGATTCGGTCCAACCCCCTCCCCTCTTCGCTGGCAACCTGGATGCGCCCCTCCTGATTATAGGCCAAGCGCTAGGAATAGAAGAGTCCAATCAAAAACTACCTTTTGTGGGGCCCAGCGGCAGCCGTCTCTTTTCTTGGTTCAAACAGGCTGGTCTCGAGGAAGCCTGGATCCGTGAGCATGCACTTATCTTCCAACGTTGCCTTTGCTATCCCGGTAAGCAACCCAATGGGCCCGGTGATCGCCAACCCTCTTCCAGACAAATTGAACTCTGCCAGCCCCACCTTTCCTGGGGTCTCTCCCTGATGATTGGCTTGAACCTGAAGCTGATCATCCCCGTCGGAAGACTGGCAATCGATGGTTTCTACTCCCTCTCAAAAACGTTGGATGAAATCATTGGGCAGCGGATGAAGTATGCCCAAGCGCACATGGTACCTCTTCCCCACCCCAGCAGGATATCCCACTGGCATAAAAAACAAGAACGTAGATCTCTGATCTATCAGGCGTTGAAGCTTATCCGCTCCATCAGCGTATTTTGAAAACAGACTCTAGCCTGAATTAATCATCTCTAAAAATGCTTTCACCACCTGCGGATCAAAGTGCTTTCCAGCTTGTTCCTTGATATGCTTCAAAGTTTTCTGATCTGACCAGGCATCACGATAAGGCCGGTCGGACCTGAGCGCATCCCACACATCCACAATGGCAAAGATCCGTGCAGCCAGGGGTATCTCTTCCCTCTCTAACCCTTGAGGGTACCCCGTACCGTCCCACTTTTCATGATGGCAATAAGGGATATCCAGAGCGGGCTGAAGAAACCGAATCGATGAAAGCCACTGTTGTGCATAAGTCGGGTGTTTGCGCATGATCTCCCATTCATCATCATCAAGCGGCCCGGGTTTATGTAATATACTATCGGGTATCCCCATCTTGCCAATATCATGCAAAAGTGCGCCTCGACGCACATGGATTAATTCATTCTCACTCATACCCAAAGCGCGAGCCATTTTCATTGTCAACTCAACCACACGACGAGAATGTCCCTCGGTTTCCTGGTCGCGCAGGTCCAAAGCCTTCGCCCACCCCGCTAATGTACTGTCATACGCCAGGGTTATCTCCAAATTGGAGCGCTGCAGACCCTCGAAAAGCTGGGAATTGTCTATGGCGATGGCAGCCTGCCCCGCCAGAGTTTCCAGGAAATCTACCCACTCTTCCGAGGGATCAACCGGTGATCGATGAAAGACCTCTAACACGCCCACAAGCTGCCCCTTGGCAAGCAGAGGTACACCAATATAAACCACAAACTTCTCCTGCCGGAGTATCTTTACCCGTTTAAACCTGACGGTTTCTAGAGACAAATCAGGAATATAAATGGTCCTTCGTTCCAGGGCAACCCTGCCAGCTTGACCTTCTCCAATCCGCTCAGTTGTACCCTGAAAAGCGTCCGTCTGGAATCCACGTCCTGCTTTATATTCCAGCATCTGCGTTGCCGTATTCCACAGCAATACATTAGCGGCATCAATGTTTAACTGGTCGATGGTCTGCTTAAGGAAAATATTGAGCGTTAAATCTAGATCGAGGCTACTCGAAATGGCATTATCAATTTGTTGAATCGTTTCCAGGTACTCCGTTTTGAGCTTTGCCTCCGAAAAGAGGCGCGCGTTTTCGATGGCTACCCCCGCCTGCAAGCCAATAGACTCCGCCAATCTTAATTCTCGCTCGGTGAACTCTTTAGATGCTCCTTGACCTTTTCCCGCTTTTTTCCCGTTAGCTGCTGGCTCTTCTGGTTTCATGCTAAATAATCCGAGGGAGCCAATGCATTCTTCATTAGCAATGACAGGAACACCAATGAAGCCATGAACTCCCGCCTCTGCCCAATGAGAAAGCGAGTTCGGTGATTCTCCATATTCAGAGAGTATCACTGACTCGCCTGATTCAACGATCTGCCAGGCAATTCCCTCCCCTTTGGTCGATTCCTGTTGGCTGAGCTGCTCAGGAAGGTTATAGAGATAGGGATATGAGATCGTGTCCCTATCTTTAGAACGGAGCGCTAGTACACCACTACCAGCTCCAACCAATTCTGCAGCCAACCGGACAACGTTTTCAAGGATTTTCTGAAAATTCAGGGTGCTGTTCACCGTCCTGGCCAACTCATTAATCCGTTTTTCACGCAAGTATGCCTGACGAGTTTCTTCATACAATCGTGCATTCTCAAGTGTCACAGCAAGATGAGCTGCTAAATTTTCCAGCAAAAGGCGATTGTTTTCGTTAAAGGTACGGGGGAGAAAGGACTGCACTGAGACAGCTCCTATCACTTTATTTTGGGTCAGTAGAGGAACCCCTAACCAGGATCTTGTTGGTTTCGCGCTGTGTATAGGCTTGACCGGAAGAGTGTCTGTCTCCATATCCCTAATGAGTAAAGGGCGCCCCTCTTTTATTACCCAACTAGTCAAGCCCCCTTCTTTGACGGGAAAGTATTTATTTTCCCACTCCCCTAATGGTTCGTCTTCCTCAACGGCCATCACCACCTTAAGGTTTTTTGCCTGATCATCATAGGTAACAACAAGAAAGCTGTCGGGTGCAAATAGCTTTTTCACCTGGGCATATAGCTGTTCCAACAATTGGTTTGTATCCAGGGTACGACCAGTGGAAATAGCTGTATCGTATAATGCAATTAGTTCTTGTGTTCGTTGCTTTGCCTCTTCAAATAAACGCACCTTTTCAATGGCGGTTGCCAACTGATTAGCTAATGTGCCTAATAGGCGTTCGTCGTCCTCAGTAAAGGCGTTCCTGTGAATGCTTTCCGCGTTGATCACACCCAGAACCCGTTTTCTCGTTTTCACGGGAACTGCTAATTCCGAACGCGTTGCAGGGGTTAGGTTGATATACTCGTCTACCAGTGTCACATCCGGGATACGCAAAGATTGTCCTGAGGTCGCCACCCGTCCCGTCACTCCCTCTCCCAGGGGTATGATTGTCTGTTTCTCTTTTTCACTTACCCCGCGATAGGAAGAATGAGATCGTAATACATCCCCTGCTTCATCTAGAAGGAGAACACCAAAATGGTTAGGGTAAAATGTCTCTCCAATAACCTCGGTGACTCGTTGGATGAGGGTGTCTTCTTGTATACACTCAACTCCGGCGGCGGATACGGCTTGTAAAACAGACTGTTCTTGCAATTGGCGTTGTAATTTTTCCTCCGATCGCAGTCTGGTCTGAAAGAGCTTACTAATGGTGGTGATACCCGTTACTATCAAGATGGGGATTAAGAGAGCAACGAATTCGTCAACTATACCTGGCTCGGTGTTTATCCCCCTTTCTAACAAGCGATACATGGTGATAGACTGTCTGAGCGCCATCAATATTACAGCTGCGGCGGCGATAAAGGGGAACACTAATCGTCGTTTTGTGATCTCAATCAACCTCAAGACAAAAAATATAGCCGAAATATGAATGATGATTGACAAACCCAATATATAAGGCGCCATCATGAGTTATCCCTTGTATTCTTCAGTTTGCGTCCCATCCTGGGGACGCTCCTGTTCTTAACAAGTAAATGATCTGCTGGAAGATTCCAATCAGAAGAGCATATCGCAATGTCTGATTAGATAACATTTTCAGTGATTATTTGACCTGCCACCAAAAAACCAATCCAATTGTAATGTTTGGATTGTAGAATAGAGGAAGCAGGAAAATGGCATCACCGAGAAAGTCTTTACTCTTTTCGATCTAGATACTTGTGATAACCGTAGTACGAGATAACACACAATAGAGCGGAGATGAAAATCGCGATCCAATATCTCATCTCGCGAAAGATAGCTGTCCCCGTGCCTACTACGCTGCCAATATAAAGAGTCGCGCTCGCCACAATGATGATAAAAGCCCCAAAGATCCAAAATCTCATTACTTTTAGCTTGTTATCTTTCTCCATCTGTTCCTCCTATATTTATGGCTCTTGTTTTACGACCAATAATATGTTTATTGTAGCAAAATTACAGCTTTAATCCCTCTGTTGACCTATCACTTCCGCAAGCTATTTACTGTAAACAGCAGGTTAAAAAATTGTGCAACATGGGTATTTTTGCATCAATATTTGATGAGAAGGGCTGGGGACGACGTTCCTGTAACACAGAATTCTAATTTCTTTCACTTGCCAAACTTGTCAAGCC
>CAZHHT010000181.1:2786-5741 GCA_964532455.1 uncultured Anaerolineales bacterium | reverse complement strand
TAAGGGGCTGTGCCAATTACTTTTGGGACAGCCCCTTGATCTAGTTTTAATTACAAAGCGGCAGTCAGTGACTGTCGCTTTTATTATCCATCAGGATATCTATCTATTCACTACTTTTTACCACTTTTTCTGCTATCCACAAGAAGAGCACCAGCAGCAGAACCGGCACCAGCCCGCCAGCCAGGCAGATCAACCCCATCAAACCTGCCCCTGTTCCGTAAAAATAAAAAATTAACCCATCCCCTACCAAAAAAACCAGCAGCAGAAAACCAATGATCAATCTAGTTTCCGTTTGTTTAGTATATTGCCTGAGATCTCTACTCACTTAGGTAACCTCCTCCTGGCACGTGTACTTTTTGATCAGACAAATTGTTACAAGTGAGATTCAACCGATCATTAATTAACTCAGAAATAACACAATATTTTCTACCGGATCAAGAGGACTTTCGACTGAACCATCTCCACCGTTTTTGTTCCTTAATAAGTTTTCGCAGAGCTGCCGACGAGTTTTCAACAGCATCATCACCAAGCGCAGCCACTTCTCTGACGTTTACTCTGTCCATAGTACCAATATGCCAAACTTCTGGGCGGATGATTACTTCTGGTTTTTCCAGTTCCAGTCGTGTTTCAGTCAGCATATGCAACGTCATATCCATTGATCTTAAATAAATTTCGAATGCCTTGGCAACACGCAGTTTCGATATTGGTCTTAGGAGGGGATTTTCCTGACTCCTGCCCCAAGGCGAACTTTCCTTCCAACGCTCAGGTACCGGGGAGAGTGAAACCGCGATCACAGGCAAGGATGGCGCGAGGGATCGAGCTATAGTTACAGGTACAGGATCTAATACCATGCCATCAACCAGCAATAAGTCAGCCCATTCTTTTGGCGGGAAAATTCCTGGTGTGGCAATCGTTGCCATCACTGCATCAATTACCTTGCCTTCCCGCATTACTACCTCTTCCATAAGCTTAAGATCTACCGCAGTAAGCGCACAGGGTATACATAAATCGGAAAATGTTTTTTCAGATAAAAAACGGCTTACGACCTGGTGGATCCCTTTTGTCCCCAACAATCCTGGCCCCTTACCAAGTCCATATAGATTGTCCTGTCTAATTGTGGAAACCAGCTCAATAATTTCATCAGGTTTATTTCCAGCAGCATAGACAGCCGCCGCCAGACCCCCGGCGCTTGTCCCGGCGACTGCTTTAATATTAAACCCAATCTTCTCCAGGGCACGGATCACACCAATATGGGCATAACCTTTTGATCCACCGCCACCGAGTGCTAAGGTGATATCCATAATTTCATCTCTCCTTGTTATTTACTAGGAGGATTTTTTACAAAAGAGGGAATCATTCCCAATCAAGAATTTGTTTCTCCAAAAAATTGGATTAATTCTCCGCCGAATTCCATACTTTCACTATTTCAGCTATAACAGATAAAGCTATCTCTTCGGGTGATCTCCCACCAAGATTCAAACCGATTGGAGCATGAATGAGCTTGAGTTTTCCACTTTCCACCCCATCTGCCATTAGCCGGTCCACTCTTTTTTTATGGGTCTTCTTACTACCCAAGGCGCCAATATAAAACGCGCGGCTGGTTAAAGCAATCTTCAACGCAGGGTCATCAATTTTTGGATCGTGAGTCAGCATAACAATCGCCGTAGATTGATTTACCTGGATCTTATTAAAAGCTTTTTCCGGCCATTCACTTAAGACCTGCTTAACACCAGGAAATCTCTCCTCGGTGCCAAATAATCTCCTGGGGTCTATCACAATCACCTCAAACCCAACAATCTCCGCTAGTTTCACTAGCGGTACCGCGATATGTACACCGCCGACAATGATTAGAGTCGGTTTCATTTGGACCAGGTTGAGAAATAGTTCGCCCAGAATATCTGCTTCAATTAGCTGACAGGATGATTTACTCCCTGTTATCACTTCCCCAGCTGCCTTGGTGATTGATTGTTGTTGTTCAATTGGGAAATCGCCCCCCAGTGTATTTCCATCTTCCAATAAAATCAGTTCCTTCCCAAGCAGCTTGTCCGGTCCGCTGACCAGCAATGCCGAACAGAAGGCTTGGTCAGTCTGGAAAGCACTTTTCCAAATCTCTAATTGTGACCTGCCAAAAACCCTGACAAAAACCTCTATCTCCCCTCCACAAGCCAATCCAATCTCCCAGGCTTCAGAATCAGCCACTCCAAAGTGAAGCCGGGCGGTCTTACCGGATTTTAGCACTTCCAGAGAAGCATCGATAACAGCTCCTTCAACGCAGCCCCCACTGACCGATCCTGCCATCCCCCCATCCGCAGTTAGAGCCATGCCCGCGCCAACCGGGCGGGGAGATGATCCCCAGGTTTTGATTACCGTGGCAAGAGCAACGGATTGACCGTTATTCATCCAATTTTCAATCTGCTCCAGCAATTCTCTCATTAATACCCCTTTCAGTAATTATCAGAATACTCTCTACTCTGGGGTGGATACAGGTTCTTCCACTTGATATGTATAACCGGCAGAAAGTTCACTTTGCGCCATTAAATGCTTTTGAACATATTGCCCGCAGTTGGATCCGATCTGGTTCTCCTCCTGATCGCCTATGCTGAGGATCACCCGGTACCCAGCCTCCCGCAATTCATCAAAGATAGGATAATTATCCTTTTCGTTAGCTGGATCAATATAGGACTTTAAGCCGGTAGATTCAGCCTGATAAGTGGGATTTAGTGGTGTAATTTTAATCAGATACCGATCCGGATTAAAGTATTCCAACAGCAAGTCTGGCTGAATTGGACTCTGTTTTGCCAGGGCAAAATTCAGGGTAATCTTCCTGTCTCCCGGTTGATAAAACCTGTCACCAAAGGCTGCCATCTTTTGAAAATCCCATTTTTTTACTGGAATCAACTCATTCCTCAGATTTTGATCTGTGGTGTGGACCGAAAACTGGAATTGGAAATTTCC
>CAZHHT010000181.1:0-2776 GCA_964532455.1 uncultured Anaerolineales bacterium | reverse complement strand
ATCGGGATATACGCGGTTTTTTATCTCAGTCAAACGCTCAAAAAATTCATCTGTCCCCTGGGGCGCAACAGTAGAAACTGAGGGCATCAATCCTGGTGCGTTGATTTTACCTGGAAGAGATTCCAACAAATCCAGCACAGCAGGATTTAAGGCTGGCTCACCCATTCTCGCAAACTGGATTTTAAATTGTTTAGAGGGAACAAAACCATCCGGATAACGCTGCGTAATTATAAAATTAATCTGAGCATACATCTCGGATTCGGTCAACTTTCCCCGATAGTGTCCCCCAGCATCGCACATCTGACAAGCTATTGGGCAGCCAAACAGGGTGGATATCATCAAAACCCACTTCTCTTCTCTGGATCTGGGCGGCTGGACAGCCTCAACACATTCAATCAGATTACCGTCAAAGTCCATCACGTAAACCATGGCAATATCAGGGTGTCCAGCAGAAGCAACAATTTTCATACCTTATCCTTTCTTCAATTTTTGTTCAATTTCCATCGCGGCCCGGATACCATCGCCCACAGCAAGCGATGTTTGCCGGAAGGCACCGTTTTGCAAATCACCGATCAGATACAATACTTTCTGGTTCTGCAATCCCTCTGTCTGTTTAAAAAATTTCGCATCCGCAAACCCCAACTCCGGTTCTCGGCCTATTGCTGTTAACAGGAAATCAGGGTTAAATTTCTTTGTCTGAGCTCCAGATCTGGCAATGATAGTTATTGATCCCTTTTCAGAACTGACAATTTTTTCAATTTCCATCTCTGGATAATATTTTATTGAATCATTCCCCCGAACTCGATTAAACAACAATGACAAACCTTTTACACTTGAACCCCGGTTAAGAATAATTACCTGATTCTTACTGGCTAAATTCAATGCATAATCCAGGGCAGCATCACCTGCTCCAACAATTAGGATGTCTTTCCCTTCTTCCTTTAACAATGGAAAGACCTCTGAAAATATTTTACCCTCCAGTTTTCCTGACAAAACCCCCGGGGGAAAACTTTTTGCCTTTGTCCCCGTCGCAGCGACCAGAATTTTTGTTACTATCTCCCGCTTATTGGTACCTATACGAAACAAATTGTCCTGATATTCAACCGCTATTACTTCTTCGTAGGTAATCATCACTCCCAATCTCTCGACCTGACGGCGAAATAGATCCACCAGGGCTGGTCCCGATATTCCCTCCACAAACCCGGGATAATTCTCAACCCAATGAGCATTATTCAACAATCCACCTACCTTGTGCCGCTCCAGCAGCAAAGGTGGAATGCCCTGCCTCTGAAGTTGGAGGGCAGCCGTTAATCCGGCAGGTCCCGCCCCAATGATTACAACCTTATCATCTGCCATAATCAGGCTCGGGGTTCCCGTTGTAAATCTTCTACCGTGGTCAAGACAGCAAATCCATGAGCCAGGTTTTGAAGAGATGCTTGGTGGTAATCCCGGTTGTAGGTGGCGGTCCCATCTACTAGGAAAAAGACCTCAAACCCCCGGACAAAGGCTGCCCGGGCTGTAGTCTCGCAGCATAAATGTGTCATTACGCCACCGATTACCAGCTGATCAATCCCATAGGTATTCAGTACAGCCGTCAATTCAGACTGATAAAAGGCATCATACTGAGATTTGCTAAAAACCTCATCCTGGGTTATCTCCAACTCCGGATGAATGTCTGAAAGTTCATGGTTATCAGTAATCATTTCCGACCACCAAGAACCCATCATCCCGGCATCTTTAACTGTGTTGATATGCTTGGTGGCAATAACTGGTCGTTTCTTGGATCTGAAAAACGCAGCCACTTGATTGAGTCCGGGCAATATCGCCATTGCACTTGGTATATAAGCATGCGAATCGGGATTCAGGAAATATCCCTGCATATCCAGGACCAGCAGGGCTGCCCGTTCAATATCAAACAACTGTGACCCTGCCTTTTCTGGCCTAGAATATGCTTTAAGCCATTGTCTGGACAGGTCATTAATTGTTTCTGAAGTAAAATACTGTTCTTTCATGAGAAAAATTGTAGCACACAAAACCCCCCGATTTCTTTCTTTTATCAAGCTTTTAGCCAATTTTCTATTATAGGAAAGTCCCGTGATTTTCACGGGACTTTAACTGCCTGGCAGTAAAGACATAAAATCAAGCTGTTATGTTGTGATTCAAATACCTTAGCTCATCTACTTAAACTATCCTTGGATCTACCAGTTTAGATCGACGCAGCTTGTTCTCGTTTCCGCAGTCTCGGTAAATTTTTCGTAATGGACTGGAATTTGGCGGGCCAAGTCGTTAATGACCGGATTAATGTAATCACCATCACGGCCAATCCAACAACGCCACCGGCGACTAATAAGCCAGTCTTCACCTTCTTGCTTTTGGTTCTTTTCGCCATTTCCTGGTCCAATCGCAAACGAAGTTCTTCCACAAATACTATTCGAGGGCTGATCGGTTGAAAAACCTCTTGAAGGCGTCCTTCGATTCTCAATAAATCCTTGGACAAATCACTTTTATTAACCATACTTAACTCACCCCTTCGTCTACCGGGTAGGCAACAATACCTATTGTTCCGGGACCTAAATTTGCTGCTATTGCGATTGATAACTCTTCAATAAACATATCTTTTACATTCAAAAAATCCTTAACCCGTTCTGAAATCTCCAGGGCAGTGTTGAGATCATGTGCATGAATAATGGCAGCATTGATAACCTTTTCTCCCATTCTGTCAGCCATTTCCTGGATAATAAAAGCCAGTGATGCTTTGCGGGTTCTAACTCTATCG